>DDBE01000126.1:10509-28538 GCA_002332715.1 Flavobacteriales bacterium UBA2040 | reverse complement strand
GCCGGTCTTTTGTCGACTACTTGTATGATATGATATCCAAATTTCGTGCGAATTGGCATCGAAACCTCACCTATTGGAGTAGTATAAGCCGCATCTTCAAAAGGAGTAACCATTTGAAAAGCAGTAAAGTAACCCAAGTCACCACCGTTGTCTTTTACAGATGGGTCTTCAGAACCACCTTTTCCTTTCGCTACCATTTCGAAATCTTTGCCTTCTATGATTTCTTTTCTCATTTTCATCAAGCGATTGTAGGCCGATAAAGTGTCCTTTGGCGTAACATCCGGATTCAATCTCAAAAGTATATGTGAAGCTCTAATTTCTTCTGTAACTCTATCGTAGGCTTCTTTTACCATGATTTGGTTCATGGAACTATCCGTTAGATATGGAGTTGCCAATTGTTTTCTATATCCCTCCAATTCTTTTTTTAAACGTGGAACAGTATGCTAACCTAATGCCTCAGCTTCCGCAACTTTTAGTTTGAATTTTCGGAACAATTCCATGTATTCATCCATTGATGTTTGGTCATATTTCGGATCGTTGTTGTTTTTAAGGTAAATCTGTAAAAATTCAGATTTTGTAACTGGTTTACCATCAATTTCCATGATGACAGCATCCGTTTGACCGAAAAGATTTAATGTTAATCCCAGTGCTAGGATAAAAAGGAATATGTTTTTCATTGTGATTTTATGTTTTATAAATTTACTTTCGTTTAACGACTTATTTTATACTATAGTTGGGCGCTTCTCTTGTTATTGTTACATCATGTGGATGTGATTCTCTAACTCCAGCAGATGTTATGCGAACAAACTCTGCACCTTTTAAATTCTCTATTAAAGCAGCACCACAGTATCCCATTCCTGCGCGAAGTCCCCCAATAATTTGGTACGTGACTTCCATTAAGTTTCCTTTATAAGGTACTCGTCCCGAAATTCCTTCTGGCACCAATTTCTTGATATCGTCTTCTGCGTCTTGGAAGTAACGGTCTTTTGAGCCTTGCTGCATGGCTTCAACAGATCCCATTCCTCGGTATGCTTTGAATTTTCTTCCTTCGTAAATGATGGTTTCACCAGGTGATTCTTCAACTCCTGCGAACATGGAACCTACCATAACTACATCAGCACCAGCAGCAATGGCCTTTACGATATCACCGGTGTATCGAATTCCTCCGTCAGCGATTACGGGAACTCCTGTTCCTTCTAAAGCTCGAGCAACATCGTTTACAGCAGTCAGTTGAGGAACCCCAACACCTGCAATCACGCGAGTGGTGCAAATAGAACCAGGTCCAATTCCAACTTTTACAGCATCCGCACCAGCATCTGCAAGATATTTCGCTGCTTCAGCAGTTGCAATATTTCCAACAATTACCTCTAGTTTAGGATATTTCGCTTTTACTTCTTTTAATTTGTCTACTACACCAACGGTATGCCCGTGAGCAGTGTCAATAACGATAGCGTCAACACCCGATTCAACTAAGGCATCAACTCTTTCTATTGTATCAGGCGTTACTCCAACAGCAGCGGCCACACGAAGACGCCCGAAACTGTCTTTACAAGACAAAGGATGTTGTTTTACTTTAATAATATCTCTATAGGTAATTAAGCCAACCAATTTTCGGTTCGAATCAATAACGGGTAATTTTTCGATTTTATTTTCTTGAAGAATCCCTTCCGCTTTGTCTAGGTTAATACGATCGTTAGCCGTGATCAAGTTTTCCGAAGTCATTACTTCGAGGATAGGACGTTTGAATCTTTTCTCAAAACGGAGATCACGATTGGTAACGATTCCTTTTAAAATGCCATTTTCATCGACAACTGGTATACCTCCTATGCTATTTTCCTTCATAATAATAAGTGCGTCTTCTACAACCGCATCTTCTCTCAAGGTAATATGGTCGATAATCATACCACTTTCCGAACGCTTTACTTTGCGCACTTCCATGGCTTGTGCTTCAATCGACATGTTTTTATGTATAACACCAATTCCTCCTTGTTGAGCAATGGCAATCGCCAATTTGAATTCGGTTACCGTGTCCATCGCTGCTGATATAATAGGCGTATTTACAGAAATGTTTCTCGTTAACTGACTTGTTAAGCGAACATCTCGCGGTAAAACTTGTGAAAATGCTGGGACTAATAGAACGTCATCGAAGGTTAAACCTTCTCGTATGGATGAAATATTGGATAAAGACATGAACCTATTTTTTAAATAAATTCTTGCAAATTTACGATTATTTTCCTACATTCTGTACGATTAACGTTTGTTTGTAAATCAATTCAATATTTAATCCCATTTTTGTAAAATTAAAAGCTCAAAAGCATTGACTCAGCCATTTGCCACATTTCGTTTCCGTTTTAGATTAGCATTGGTTTTCTGCATTATCGCATGTACTAGTTTGACGAGTACTGCGCAAGTTCAAGATTCTTCGCTTATTCAAATGTCGGGGGTAGTGATTGCTGAGTCGTCTCTGGACCCAATGCCTTTTACAACCGTTTTTGATATTACTTCACGTCGAGGAGTAATTACTGATTATTACGGTTATTTTTCCATGGTGGTATTGCCTGGAGATACTTTATTGTTCTCCTTTTATGGATACAAAACGTCATCTTTCATTGTAGCCGATACCTTGACAGATAATGTGTATAACATCATTCATTTGATGACGGAGGACACGATGAATTTACCTGAAGTATCTGTTTATCCTTGGCCATCAAAAGAAAATTTTGCTCGGGCGTTTGTTGAAATGGATCCGTACGATGATGCATTGAGAAGAGCACAGCGAGAATTATCAGGAGAGAATTTGGCTTTTTATGCAGCTAGATTGCAGACAGATGCGAGTGCTTCGTATGGAAATGCGATGAACCAGCGGAATACGAAGATTTATACCACTGGTCAACTGCCAGCAAATAATTTATTTAATCCATATGCATGGGCAAAACTTGTGCAGGATTGGAAAGCAGGAAATCTGAAAAGAGAATAAGTTTTATTTATTACCATGTAATATTTTAGATCTGGGGATTTCCTTTGAGTTTTCATAATAATCTATAAGACAAGAACCAGCTCCATCTTGAGGTCCAGGACCGGGCTGAAACTCCATGTAAACAATATTTGATTTTTTTTATTAATTGAAAATTCCTGGACCCTGAGTTATATGTTGACACATTCCAATCATTTTTATTCGTGTAAAACCATAAAGCAGTCGTAGTAGATAAGTTCGTTAATACAATTTTTAATTCAGCTTTTTCACCCCATTCTGCAGTCATATCAAAGGATGCGCCACTCGATAAGGTCACCCCATCAGCAAAGGCTAAAACATTCGTTGAGGAATTTTTGCATGTAATTGCTTTGTTCTTTTTTACAACTAGAACTAATACATACAAGAGCTAAAACGATTAGGCTTTTTACATTTTTATTAAATTATAGTTTAATTCAAAACGACAGTTAATCTGTTTTATTTTTGGTTAAATAGCTAGGCAGGATAACACAAACAATATTTCTCCACAGGATTCGCTAAAGCTGAGATATTCAGATTATCTGAAGCTTGCGATAAATCAACTATTTCGCCTGACTTCATCAAGAGATTAATCGTCTGTTTACCTTGGTTATATGCTCTATTTGTCAATTTTTCTGAATAAACATAGAAACGTGTATCATCATATGATATCTCCCACCTTTTGGCCAAATCTTTTCTTTCTTCTTCGATTCGTTTTGCAGTAAAAGGTTTTTTCGAAATTTCGATTTTCAATAAATTTCGGGTAACCAATCGACTTGACAGATCGGCAAGAATGATATCGGAAGACAATTGCCAAACTTTTATTGCTCCTAAGATATCATAGTCATCCAAATCAGCGAATTGATAAAGCACTTCTGATTTTTTCTGAAAATCCGATTTCCCAATTTTATTTTTCAAGAAATACTGAAGGGCAGGAGAGGCAAACAGTTCTTTGCCATTTTCCGATAATTCTTTTGCTCTTCGCAAGATTTGAATCAAAGTCAATTCAGCGGAAACTACCGTTTTGTGCATATAGACTTGCCAATACATCAATCGTCGAGCGACAATGAATTTCTCAACGGAATAAATGCCTTTTTCTTCTAAAACCAGTTGACCTTCATGAACGTTTAGCATTTCAATGATACGTTCGCTGCCAATTATTCCTTCGCTTACCCCAGTATAAAAGCTGTCTCTATTTAAATAATCCAAACGATCCATGTCCAATTGGCTTGAAACCAACTGATGTAGAAAAGGTTTTTTATATTCGTTCTGAAAAATGGAAAGACTCAGTTGCATTTCACCTGGAAAGGCCTTTTCCAATTCATCGATGAAAAAACTGGAGATTTCCTCATGACTAACGCCACTTACGATGTCATGTTCCAGAGTATGGGAAAATGGTCCATGCCCGATATCGTGCAGAAGAATAGCCGTTAAAACCGCATGTTCTTCTTCTTCCGTGATTTCATGCCCCTTTCTCCGTATGACTTGCACGGCAGTTTGCATCAAGTGCATCGCGCCTAAAGCATGATGAAAACGGGTATGAAGCGCTCCAGGATAAACCAGCTGCGTTAATCCCAATTGATTGATTCGTCTTAAACGCTGAAAGAAAGGGTGTTGTATGATGTCGAAAATTAATTCACTCGGAATTGAAATAAAACCGTAGACTGGGTCGTTAAAAATTTTCTTTTTGTTGTTTCGACTGAGATTCGGACGCAAATGAATATTTTTAGAGATTATTACCATCAAAAGTAAAAAATAAAACGTGTATGCAAGTTAAAATCCTTTGGGCCGACGATGAAATTGATATTTTGAAACCCCATATCATCTTCCTTGAACAAAAGGGCTATGTAGTTTCGACCGTCAATAATGGGGCAGAAGCAGTGGATTTAAACAAATCAGAAAATTTTGATATTATCTTTTTGGATGAGAACATGCCTGGTATTTCTGGGCTGGAAGCGTTGTCTAGAATCAAAGAAGACAAACCGTCGATTCCAGTGGTGATGATCACCAAAAGTGAGGAAGAACATATCATGGAGGAAGCCATTGGTAATAAAATCGCCGATTATTTGATAAAACCGGTAAATCCGAACCAAATTTTATTGACGATAAAGAAGAATCTGGATAAAAGCAAACTGGTTTCTCAGATAACCAATGCCAATTATCAACAAGAATTCCGTCAGCTTGGAATGATGCTAAATTCGCGAATGGATGCTCAAGAATGGATGGACTTGTATCAGAAATTAGTGTATTGGGAATTAGAGTTAGAGAATATCGAAGATGCAGGAATGCGCGAGATTCTCGAAATGCAGAAAAAGGAAGCAAATACGCAATTCAGTCGTTTCATGGAGGATAATTATGAAGATTGGATAGATGGTGATGAAGATGCTCCTATTTTATTGCATCAATTATTTAAAGAGCGTATCGCACCCATTGTAAAGACTGAAAAAGTGTGCTTGTTAGTAATTGATAACTTACGTTACGATCAGTGGAAAATATTGAAGCCAATTATTGAAAAACAGTTCCATGTTCAGCGAGAAGAAATAGTGTATTCTATTTTGCCTACAGCTACACAATATGCAAGAAATGCATTCTTTTCTGGACTGATGCCTCAAGATATCGCGACCAAATACCCGCAGTATTGGGTAGATGAAAACGAAGATGGAAGTAAGAATAAATTTGAAAAAGAATTGATGGAAACACAACTTAAAAGATTAGGGCTAGACATCAAATTCAACTACAATAAAATCACCAATTACGAAGCAGGTAAAAGATTCGCAGATTCCTTTCACCAATATAAAGATTCAGATTTAAATGCCATCGTATATAATTTTGTCGACATGTTGTCTCATGCTAGAACAGAGAGCGAAATGATTCGTGAGTTAGCTGATGACGAAGCTGCATACCGTTCTCTTACTGTTTCATGGTTCGAGCATTCACCTTTACAGGAGATTATTCGTAAAGTATCGGAATCGAAAACCAAATTGATTATCACCACGGATCATGGGACTGTAAAAGTGAGTAATCCAGTGAAAATCGTTGGAGAAAGAAGTACAAATACCAATCTTCGTTACAAAGTAGGCCGAAACCTTTCTTACAATGCGAAGGAAGTATTCTCTACTCAGCCAGATCACGTTCGTTTACCAAAATCGAAAATGTCGGCGGAATATGTATTTGCAAAAGAAACCGATTATTTCGTCTATCCGAACAATTACAATCATTTTGTGAAGTATTATCAGAACACCTTTCAACACGGTGGTATATCTTTGGAGGAAATTTTAATTCCTTACATTGAGTTAGATGCGAAATAGTAAAACTTATTCTGTTCCAAGCATTGCAAATTTGCCCGAATTAGCAAAAGAATTAATTCGTGACTTTGGTTCGTCCAAAACATGGGTTTTTCAAGGTGAAATGGGCGCAGGAAAAACAACCCTGATTAAAGCTATTTTACACGAACTAGGTATAGTGGGATTAGAGGGTTCACCTACTTATTCACTTGTGAATGAATACAGTACTTCAAAAGGTGAATCCGTCTATCATTTTGACTTGTATCGTCTGAATAAGACTCGAGAAGCATTGGATATAGGAATTGAAGAGATGCTGTACGGCGGTGGATTATGTTTGTTAGAATGGCCGGAGATCATTGAAGATTTACTTCCGGAAGAAACTTTTTGGTTTAAACTTAGTATATTAGATGACAATCAAAAACGTTCACTCACCGTTTGCCCATGATAACAGATCCGCATGTCCTCAAAAGTTTAATGGAACAAGGAACATTACTTCCAAAAGAGGAAACGTTAGAAGTAAGAAGAAAGAAAGGTAGTTTATTCATTGGAATACCTAAAGAAACTCATTTTCAAGAGAATCGTGTCGCACTTGTCCCTGAATCGGTGAGCCTTTTGGTGGCCAATGGTCATCGAGTAAAAATCGAAACTAAAAGTGGAGAAGGAGCAAATTTTTCAGACCGAGAATACAGCGAAGCAGGTGCAGAAATAGTGCACAATGCCAAAGAAATTTTTGAGTGTGATATTATATTTAAGGTTGCACCGCCATCTGAAGCAGAGGTAGAAATGATGAAAGGAAGTCAAACCTTGATTTCCGCACTTCAAATTAATGTACAACCCAAGGTGATTCTTCAAAATTTAATTAAGAAAAAAATCACAGCGATTGCTTGGGATTACATTCGCGACGAAGATGGTGCTTTTCCAGTTGTGCGAACTTTAGGTGAGATTACTGGTACTACAAGTGTTTTAGTAGCAGGAGAATTACTTTCAAAATTCAATTCAGGCAAAGGAATGATGCTAGGCGGAGTAGCTGGTGTACAACCTACGGAAGTCGTTGTAATTGGAGCAGGAACAGTGGCTGAATATGCCGTGAGAGCTGCATTGGGACTTGGATGTTCCGTTAAAGTTTTTGATAATTCATTAAGCCGGTTGAGAAGATTACAAACGGATATTGGCACTCGGATTTATACGTCAATTATTCAACCGAAAGTACTTGCGAAAGCGCTTATGAGGGCCGACGTAGCCATTGGTGCCGTCCGTTCCAATTTAGGTAAAACACCTTGTATCGTGAGTGATGAAATGGTGTCTAGTATGAAACCTGGTTCTGTAATTATTGATGTGAGTATTGCTCAAGGCGGATGTTTTGAAACGTCTAAAATTACCAATCATAATGATCCTACTTTCGTAAAACATGATGTTATTCATTATTGCGTCCCGAATATCGCATCCCGTGTATCCAGAACTGCATCCTTTGCCCTGTCTAATATTTTCTCTCCTATTCTTGTAGAAATGGGGAACACAGGTGGACCGAAAGATATGATTGTTACCGATTACGGATTTAGAGCAGGTGTTTATATCTACCAAGGTGTTTTAACATCGGAAGTTCTTGGAAAAGTATTCGATCTGCAATACAAGGATATTGAATTGATTTTACTAGGGTCTAAATTCTAGTATGACTCCCTTAAATTTACCGCAAACACAATTAAGATTAACGCGAAAAGACGGAGTTATCTCTGTGTTTTGTGCGGTGCGCAAGAAAAAGCTCGTTTTAACGCCAGAAGAATGGGTGCGACAACATTTGATCGCTTACTTCGTGGAGGTACTTGAAATTTCTATTGGCAGAATGGGAGCGGAGGTAAGTATAGAATACAATGGACGGAAAAAACGAGCTGATATTCTTGTCGTCGATGATTTCGGTAAGCCATTTATACTTGTGGAATGTAAAGCTCCCGAAATTCCAATTTCAGGTTCTACTTTTTTTCAGATTTCGGCCTATCAAAAGGAATTACCCGCTAAGATTTTGGTTTTGTCGAATGGGTTAGAGCATGTTGTAATTAATTTGGATTCTCAAAACCCGAAAACTTCTTCTGAATTAGAAGTGATGAAGGAATGGATTTAGAAAAAAGAAACAGCTTAATTTCCAAACACAATTATTGAAATTGCAATTAGATAATTCGCAAAATGACGAATCTTAAATTAATGTAAATCAATAACTTATTTCGAAAGAGAAGAAAAACATTTGTTTCGTTAAAATCAAACAAAAAACTAATTAAACTCCTTCTCTAATTTAAAGGCTGATGTTTTATGGAAGGTTAAATCCGGATAATCTTGTTCCGCCATTTGCAACAAGAAAGGTGTCTGAGCAAGGAAAACAAGATTGTCATCTTTATCTCTCGCCAAATCAACCGTTTTTGCCCGCATAAATGAATTCAATTGATCATCATTCTCTGACGTAACCCAACACGCTTTCGAATACGATTTTGGAGCAAAACGACAATTAGCGCCGTACTCATTTTCCAAGCGATATGCGATAACTTCGAACTGAAGTGCCCCAACTGTGCCCACAATCTTGCGATTTCCGGGCTGTTGAACAAACAGCTGCGCCAATCCTTCGTCCATTAACTGACGAATTCCTTTGTCCAATTGCTTAGATTTCATTGGATCTAAATTTTCCAATTCCATGAAGATTTCAGGTGAGAAACTAGGTATTCCCTTGAAAAAGAAATTTTCTCCTTCATTTAGCGTATCACCAATTTTGAAGTTTCCTGTATCGTATAATCCAACCACATCTCCAGGAAATGCTTCTTCGATGACGCTCTTGTCTTGTGCCATAAACGAAGTTGGATTCGGGAATTTTAATTTTTTTTCTAATCGAACGTGATTATAGAATTTATTTCGTTCAAATTTTCCTGAAACGATGCGCAAAAACGCAATTCTATCCCGGTGTTTTGGGTCTAGATTGGCGTGTATTTTAAATACAAATCCTGAGAATTTCTTATCCGATGGCTCAATAAACCGTAGATTGGTTTCTCGTCCGCGTGGCGCAGGAGAGATTCTGCAAAAAGCATCCAATAATTCTTCAACCCCGAAATTGTTTACGGCTGAACCAAAAAAGACGGGTGCTAAATCGCCTGACAGATATGCCTCTCGAGAGAATTCTTCGTAAACACCTTCTATGATTTCCACTTCTTCACGCAATTCTGCTGCTGGAGCTTCTCCAACTAATTCATCTATTGTAGGATCATTGATATCTTCCATTGACACCTTATCTTTTGCAATCTTTGTCTTATTCGCTTGGAAAAGATTAATGTTTTTGTCGTACAAATTGTAAACACCCTTAAATCGGTCGCCCATGCCAATCGGCCAAGTCAATGGACGTGTTTTGATATCCAATTCGCTTTCCAATTCATCCAACAGATCGAAGATGTATTTGGCTTCACGGTCCATTTTGTTCACGAAAATGATAACAGGTGTCTTTCTCATTCGACAAACCTCCATCAGTTTTTTCGTTTGTTCCTCAACACCGCTGGCTGCATCAACGACTAGAATAACGCTATCTACTGCTGTTAAAGTTCGGTAAGTATCTTCTGCAAAATCCTTATGCCCAGGCGTATCTAAGATGTTGATTTGCTTATCTTTGTATTCGAAAGCCATTACGGAAGTAGCAACAGAAATCCCCCTTTGTTTCTCAATTTCCATGAAATCGGAAGTAGCGGTCTTCTTGATTTTATTGTTTTTCACAGCACCCGCCGTTTGGATGGCACCACCAAAAAGGAGTAATTTTTCCGTTAATGTTGTTTTACCTGCATCGGGGTGAGAAATAATTCCGAATGTTCTTCTTTTGGCTATAGATTCTGCGTTGCTCATATTCTATTGAATTCTAACGGTTTTGAAGAAAGTGCAAAGATAGCAAGACTGCGGAGCATTTGGCACAAAAAAGGGTCTCGGTTTATCCGAGACTTAAATCTGTTAGTTTAATTTATTTATCTATTCAACATTACTGGCATAACGAGCATCAAAATTTCTTCTGCTTCGTTTTTATTTTCATGTGGCGTTAAAATACCTGCTCTACTTGGTTCAGACATTTCTAATTTTACTTCTGGTGACTCTAAATTGTTCAACATTTCCATCAAGAAGCGAGAGTTGAAACCAATTTCCATGTCTTCACCATTGTAATTACATGTCAATCGCTCACTTGCTTCGTTTGCAAAATCCAAATCTTCAGCAAAAAGTGATAATTCAGCTCCAGCCAATTTCAATTTGATTTGATGCGTTGTCTTATTCGCGAAAATAGATACACGTTTAATGGAATTCAAAAATTGACTTCTATCGATAATCAAAACATTTGGATTCTCTTTTGGAATAACTGCTTCGTAATTGGGGTATTTCCCGTCTATCAATCTGCAAACCAATTCGATATCATTGAAAATGAATTTCGCATTACGATCGTTGTATTCCAACAATACTTCTTCTTCGCCTGTTAAATTTGACTTCAAAAGGTTTAACGCTTTTTTCGGAAGAACGAAACTAGAACCTGCTTCAGCTTGAGAATCAGTTCTTCTATATCGAACTAATTTGTGTGCATCCGTCGCGACGAAGATTAAATCTTCTGGTGTAAATTGACAAAAGACTCCGCTCATCACGGGACGCAAATCATCGTTTCCTGTTGCGAATAGCGTATTATTGATTCCATTGGCAACAATTTCACCAGAAATCTTCATTGATTTTTTCTTCTCAATATCTGGAGTTCTCGGGAAATCATCCGCATTGAAACCAACCATTTTCGATTTACCATTATCGTATGCAATCTCAATTCCGAAGTTTTTCAAATCGGCAAGAAAGGTAAGAGGTTGGTCTGGAAGACTTTTTAGTACATCCATCAGCAATTTCGCTGGAATAGCAATGCGACCTGAGTCGTTCGCTTCAACGTCCAATTCAGTTTTCATAGTGTTTTCCAAATCAGATGCTGATACAGTTAGTTTTCCTTCTGTAATTTCGAAAAGAAAATTATCTAGAATAGGTAGGTTATTGCTCGTGCTAAGCGCTCCTGAAATACTTTGTAAATGTCTTAGTAATGAGGTGCTTGAGGTGATAAAGTTCATATATGTTTTATTGCTTGTGCTAGTTCAATTCTGACTAACAAATATAAATAGAATCTAAGTGCGACCTAGTATTTCTTTACGCCAGAATACTACATTTTGTTAACAAATTATCAACGTTTTTCGCCTGTGTCTTCTTGCTTTTGATAAAGCGATTTGTCGAAAGGAAAGTAGATATCACCCCGGATCAACGGGTCGAAAACGAAATATTGACATTTTACGACTGTTCCATCTGGGAGAAAACACCAAAAACTATTTAAATCGTGATTGATTACTTCACCGAATTCAGTATCTAAGTTTTCTCCACTCGCCAAACGATAAAATTTCAGATAGGTTGATTTATTATTCGTTTCAACGACTTTCATCGTTCCAAAGGGCTTTGATTTTTTCAAACTATCAATTTGCTTATCATTCAAAAGGTAATTTGGCATTTCGAAATTCACCTTCTTAAAGCCGCTTAAATAACGTATTACACCTGTCGTATCTGCCAAAGGAACTGATTTTCCCGCTTGTTTTACTGAAAAATTATAATTGTTGTTCGTCACTGTAAATGAACGACCCGGATCATCGAAATTATTAATTTCTATTTTCTTAATAAGACGAATGGGTACGGCAAAAATATCTGTGCACGACCATTTTTTATTATCTGCTGAAAAACTGGGTTCAATTATTCCATTAACACCTCTAACTTTCATCAAAACAGGTAAATTGCTTCGTCCGTCCTGTCTAGAATCTAACAACATTACTTGTCCATGATGGTCGGGCGTTGCGGTTCCGATATACCAAGTTTTTTCCAATCTTCCTTTTTGATAAATCTCTACTTTTGTTGCAGATGTCGAAAGGAGTTTAATGTGCTGCTCTCTTGAACCTTCTGCAACATATCCCTTGAATTCAATATTATGAAGAATGTACATTACGTTTTTGGCGTTTTCAGGAATTATGCAACTTCCCTCTTTATCCGTCCATTCAGCGCCAATTCCCTCACGTTTTATCTCCATGATGTTCATCTGAGGATCCGTAATCACGATTCTGTCAACGGTTGATGTATCTTCTATATTGAAGGTGTGTAGCTCTGAGTTGACATCCGATTTCCCTTTGTTTTTACTCAAATCGAGCGCCAAATAAGTTAATCCAGAGATCAATCCTAAGGCAAGTATTAAAAGAATTATTTTTTTATTCATGCTTTGCTTTTATTTGCCTGCTGCGTACTTACGTCGTCTGAGGTAGAAAAAGATCAAAGCCAGAAGAACGATAATACCACAAGGAATTAATGTGTTGAACCATTTGTAAAATATAGCCGATTCAGAAACTTTACCTTTGTCTATTTGGTGAATATCTATTTGACGAGACCGAATATCTAAAACTGAATTCTCGCCCATCATATAATCCACAGCATTTTGGAAAAATTCTTGATTTCCAAAGAAGATTTGAACACCGAGTTCAGCAAATTGTGCGTTGAATCTTAGTTCATTGTATTGCGATGGTCGATACTTCGTTCCTTGTGGTGTAATAATCGAATCGTAGTTATTTTTAATAAATCGAGAGTTTCCAACAAGTAATACTTTCCCTTCAATCGTGCTGCGTTCTTTATACTTAGCCACAGGATTTTTAGCAAACTCATCTACGATTCTATTTTTGAAATGTGAATTGAAGAATCCCTCAGAAAGACCAGCCAAACAGATTTTATTACTTTCCAATTCCGTATCTGGAACTAATTTCGGATTCTGCCCATAATTCATTGGAAGAGCGAAACTGACCATTGGAGCCAAACCTGTAACAGTGCTATTTGTGGAAGAAGTTAAAATTGGTGTCAATGCCAACTTATCAGTATTGACGAATTGAATTTCGTTGATATATTCCAACGAAACCGGTTCTAGATTTCTAGAAATAGGATGTTTACTTGGAGTAGCAAGAACATGATAGTACCAAGGAATTAATGCCTGTTTAGCGGTGGGCACAACCTTTGGCGCACATTGAGCATCAATTACGTAGTTTTCATTGAGTTTTAGTCCATAATCAAATAGGATTTTTTCAAGTCCAGTGGAATATCTCGCTGTATGTGAAATCCCAGTTTGATTTAGAGAATCTTCAGGCAAGTCTAGCGCTTCCATAAAACACATAAGCTTTCCGCCACGCATGACAAATTGATCGATAACATATAATTCTTTACCCGAAAACTTTTCCTTTGGACCTGCGATGATTAAACCATCTACATCATTAAGGGCAGCAATAGAATCACCAATCTTCACATCTTTCAAAATGTAATAAGGTGCAATTAATGATCGCGCACGCATTGTTTGACCATAGCTCAATTCACCATGTCCTTGCAAAAAGGCAATCGTAGGTTTTTTCACTTCTACAGAACGACGAATGGAAGTCATTAAAATATACTCCAGATTGTTCAATGAATTTTGAATAATCTCACCCATTCCTGTCAATGGATAAGGCTTCCCAGGAGGTGTTCCAGGTAAAAACTGAACAACGTTAACCGTAGAGCCTTTGTATTCAATTATGGCTCCAGGCCACACCAGCATTTGACTATTTTGACCGTCTTTGTTGAAAATGATATCCATTGGAGTTATCCCTTGCCCTTTGGCGTAAAGCGATTCGAATAATTCTTGTTGCTCACCTTCAGTTCCCGATGTTGGGTCAATAAACTCGTATTCAATTTTATTTCCTGCGTATTGCTTAAATTCTTTGAGCTTATCCTCAACTGCATCGCGGAAATACTGAAGATCGGAAGGGAGTTTGCCATCCAAATATATCTTAAGTAATAAACGGTTATCTAATTTGTCTTCATTTTTCAAATATTCGACCGTCCCGTTTGACAATGAAAAACGTTTGTCTTTTGTTGCATCAATTCTAAAGTTGACAAAAGAAAATATAATGTTTAGCAATACCACTGCTACTAATGCAACAACGAAAAACGACCAATTGAAAACCCCTTTGAACTTGTTTGTTTTTTTCGCCATGATTATTTCTTTAAAGATTTAATCACTGTCAATGCAGCGAATATGAATAAAGCGATAACAGATAAAAAGTAGAATATATCACGCGTGTCAATTACGCCACGTTTGATGCTGTCATAATGAAATGAAATACCAATATATTGAATAACCGTATCAAAACTTCCAAATAATTTAAATGATCCCAGTTGTGAAAACCCATCGTAAATGAGCCAGCACATAAACATCGCAACAATAAATGCTACGATTTGACTACTTGTAATAGATGAAGCAAATAACCCTATGGCAACAAATACCGATCCCAATAGAATCAATCCTAAATAGGAGGTAAGCGTGGCGCCAATATCAATAGTTCCAACTGGGTTTCCCAATTGATACATGGTTAAGAAGTATATAAGCGTTGGTAAAATGGAAACAACGACCAAGGTTACTCCGGCTAAATATTTTGCCAATAATATTTGGAGATCAGAAAGGGGGCGTGTGAACAAGAGTTCGATTGAGCCAGTTCTTCGTTCCTCAGCAATCGACCGCATTGTAATTGCTGGAATTAAGATCAAGAAAATAATAGGAGATAAATTAAAGAAAGGAATCAAATCTGCCTCTGTTCCTTCCAATAAATTCCATCCTTCGGGAATAATCCACAAGAATAATCCAGCTGAAATTAGATATATAAGGATGAATATATATCCAATAATTGAGCTTAAAAAACTTCGTATTTCCTTCAGATAAAGTGCCTTCATTTGTGCATTTCTGTTTTGAAGGACAAAAATAAGATTTCATTCGCATTGTAAATGCGGAAATGATTGTTTTGTGGATTTCTTTTACTGCGCTGTATGTTGAAAACTGAATTAACCTGCGTTTCTTTCCACATAGCGCATAATACTCTTAGCAATGTCCTTTCCCGTTGCTGATTCTATTCCTTCCAATCCTGGAGAAGAATTCACCTCTAGTATAAGTGGACCTCTAGCACTTTGTAACATATCGACACCGGCTACGCCTAATCCCATGACTTTGGCGGCTTTCAATGCTGCATTTTCCTCTTCGTCAGATAATTCGATAATCTGTGCTGAACCACCTCGGTGCAAATTACTTCTGAATTCGCCTTCTTTACCCTGTCTTTTCATCGCACCTACTACCACGCCATCTACAACAAATGCTCTTAAATCTGCACCTTTTGCTTCTTTAATGAACTCTTGAATAATAACACGTGCCTGTAAACCATGAAATGCTTCAATTACAGAAGTGGCAGAATTTGTATCGGGTGCCAAAACCACCCCCAATCCTTGTGTGCCTTCTAATAGTTTAATCACACATGGTGCACCTCCAGCTTGTTCTATAATTTCTTCTGTGTTTTTCGATGAATTAGAGAAAACTGTTTTCGGCATTCCTAATCCAGCACGAGACAAAATTTGAAGACTACGTAGCTTGTCTCTTGATCGAACTAAAGCTTGAGATTCAACCGCAGAAAAAACATGCATCATTTCAAATTGACGAACAACCGCTGTTCCAAAAAAGGTAACCGAAGCACCAATTCTAGGTATTACTGCATCAATATCCGTTAAGAACTCTCCATTGTATAAAATTCTGGGCTTTTTCTTTTCCATAACGATATCACATTTCGTATGGTTAACAACGACCATTTCATGACCTTTTTGTTTGCCCGCTTCAACAAGGCGTTTCGTAGAATACAAGTTAGGATTTGCAGATAATATTGCGATTTTCATTTTATTAATTTTTGGCGAATATATATTTAAATATTAAATCCTTCCGGTTTCTTCAAGGAAATCCATTAAAAACTAATTTGGTTGTCCATGCCTCCGGTTTCTTCTCGAACCACGGCTTTATCTTCGGCCAAACTTGACCGAATGTTTCCGAGTCTCGATAGGCATTTAATTCAGCTTCGGTCTCCCAATCACTAATTGTCATAATCGTTTGGCGATTGTAGTTATCCTGAACCAATCGCATGCCTTTACATCCTGGAAAAGCGTTGACTTTATGTTTTACTGTTTCAAAGAAATCAAGGAATTCTTGAATCTTATCTTCTTGAAATTGAAGTTTGACTATTCGAGTGATCATTTAAAACAATTCTTCTAAGGTGTCTTTGGACCCACGAGGAGTGAATTCTATACGAACTTGATCTCCTTTTTTGAATCCCAAAAGTTTTTCGGCACCTCCATTTCCTTGGTTTGCTCCTCGGTTTATTGCGATTTCTAATAAACCGTTTTCATTGAACAAGGCCAATCTTTCACCTGGGGCAACTTCATTGTAGGTGTTGGATATTTGATCGATATAATATTCTTTTCTAGAAAAAACAATTGTGAAAGGATGATTGTCACCTACTCTTTCGAAAAGTTCAATATCTATGTTGGTTATCGCATTTCCATAGGAGTCCAAGTGCACGATATTTCCAATAATCAAGTTTTTTTCTACAATCGCAATAGATGAGAATGCACGCTTAAATCCAATTTGCTCACTGCAAAAAGCCTCAGGTTTCTTTCCGTTAAGTATTTGAATTGCAGCAGGAACCAGCATGCTTTTTGAAGGAAACTTAAAAAGCTTCGGATTGGATAATACATCATCTATACGCCAAAGGTTATCTGGTTTTCTTTCTCCTAAAAATGTACCAAAAAAGCCATTGTCATTCGAGATAATATACTGCTTGTCAATTTCCATGATGCACGGAAAAGAACCGTCTGATCCACCGAAGTTCACAATTGGCTCCGTATCAATTGCGATTACATGAACTGTTCCCGTAGGAAAATCCTTGTAGCAAGACCTAAGGACAAACGCGCCGTGTGAGGTGTCAAATGGAACTATGTCGTGAGAAAGGTCTATAATCTGAACTTCTGGGTCTGATTTCAGAATTGACCCTTTAATAGAGGCAACGTAGTGGTCATTCAATCCCAGGTCGGAAGTCAATGTCAAAAGTTTTAAACCCGTACTCAAAGCGTCTGTTTTTTTATGGAATTATTGTAATTTTGACCAAAAATAAGTTTTAAATAGAGTTAAATCGAAACCTTTCGTAAATAAAGTTCTAATTGGTCGAAAAAAAAATAGAAATAAAAGGAGTGAATCCCGCTGAATTTTTCGGAATAAACAACGATAAGTTCAATCATATCAAAAGCTTCTTCCCTCAATTAAAGATTAGTTCTAGAGGAAATGTGGTAAATTATTCTGGTGATATAGCTCAGTTAGGCATATTCGAGGATAAAGTGAATTTGATTATTCAATACTTGAAGAAATTCAATTCCATGACGGAAAACAATATCGATAATCTTATGGACGAAGAAGGAAAATCAATCGTGGAAGAAAAAGATGGCGATGATGTTATTGTGCACGGGAATTCTGGCATTAAGGTTAGAGCGAGAACTTTAAATCAAAAGAAATTAGTAAAAGCAGTTTATAAGAACGACATGGTTTTTGCCGTTGGTCCAGCTGGAACGGGTAAAACGTACACTGCTGTTGCCCTGGCCGTTAGAGCACTGAAAGAAAAAGAAGTCAAACGGATTATTTTAACTCGTCCAGCTGTTGAAGCAGGTGAGAATCTTGGTTTTCTGCCAGGAGACATGAAGGAAAAGCTCGATCCATACATGATGCCTTTATACGATGCACTGCGTGATATGATTCCGCCGGAGAAGTTGAAGGACATGATAGAGTTTGGGGTAATTGAAATTGCTCCCTTGGCATTTATGCG
>DDBE01000126.1:7502-10182 GCA_002332715.1 Flavobacteriales bacterium UBA2040 | reverse complement strand
TTGACGCGTATGGGAATGTCGGCGAAATTTATCGTGACAGGTGATATGTCACAAGTAGATTTGCCACGTCATCAGCAATCAGGATTGAGCTATGTTATTGATTTGCTAAAAGATACTGACGGCTTAGAAATTATCCGATTGAATCAAATGGATGTTATTCGACATCCTTTGGTGAAACGAATTATTGATGCATTTGAAAAAGCCGATGATAAAGACAAAGTGGCGAAACAAAACTAGAAAAAAGACAATAAATAACATGGAAGCACTTGTAAAAACAGATTTTGAATTTCCGGGTCAAACGAAAGTCTACAAAGGAAAAGTTCGAGATGTTTATTCTTTAGACAATGGATTGCTTGTGATGGTCGCATCGGATCGTATTTCGGCATTTGATCATATTCTTCCAAAAGGGATACCACATAAAGGTCAGGTTTTGAATCAGGTTGCTACCTATTTTTTGGATGCGACAAAGGATATCGTACCAAACTGGTTGATTGCTACACCGGATCCTTCTGTTGCCGTAGGACATGCTTGCGAGCCGTTTAGAGTTGAAATGGTAATTCGTGGATATTTGGCTGGACACGCCGCTCGAGAATACAAAGCTGGAAAGCGAGTTCTTTGTGGAGTGAATATGCCAGAAGGAATGAAGGAGAATGACAAATTTACTGAACCCATCATTACGCCAGCAACAAAAGCAGATGAAGGTCATGACGAAGATATTTCGCGTGAAGAAATTATTGCTCAAAACATTATTGCGGAAGATGTTTACCTTCAACTTGAAAAACATACAAGGGCATTGTTTCAAAGAGGTTCTGAAATGGCTGCGGAACAAGGTTTAATTCTTGTTGACACGAAATATGAATTCGGACTGTTGAATGGAAAAGTAATTTTAATCGATGAAATTCATACACCAGATTCAAGTCGTTATTTTTATGCAGATGGCTACGAGGATCGTCAATCAAAAGGCGAAAATCAAAAACAATTGTCAAAGGAATTTGTTAGAGAATGGTTGATTGAAAATGATTTCCAAGGATTGGATAGACAGCTAATGCCTGACATGCCTGACTCCTTTGTTTCAACAGTTACAGAGCGATATATAGAGTTGTACGAAAAGATATTGGGAAGAAAATTTGAACCAGCAAATACCCATGATATTGCCGCTAGGGTGGAGATAAATGTTACAGGATTTCTTGAAAAACACTCTAGATAATTATTAAGAATAACAGCAGATGTTAAAAATCCGGACTAAAATTTATGAATTTTAGTCCTAAATATTTTGAGGATTTTGAGTTTAAATCAATTAACAATTTCTAGGTCAATATTCCTTAAACAAACCGTATTTTTGGCACCGAAAAAAGAACCAAAAAACTATGGATAAGATTATAAACCAGTTTTTCTCCATGAAAATGATGGCGTTTGCCATGTTTGTTTTCTTAGCTGCAATTGGCACTGCAACTTTTTTAGAGTCTGTATACGATATTCAGACAGCTAAATTGCTTATTTACAATGCTACTTGGTTCGAAATTGTTTTGGCGTATTTGTCCCTAAACTTGATTTCAAACATCTTTAAATACAAACTTTTTAGAAGAGAAAAAATCGCTACTCTAGCTTTTCACCTTTCTTTTTTGGTCATTATTATTGGAGCTGCAATCACACGTTTTGTGAGCTTTGAGGGTTTGATGATTGTTCCCGAAGGGGAAAAATCGAATTTCATCTATTCCTCAGACCCAAAAATCTGGTTCAAAGTGAATGATGGTGAAATGGAGTACAAGTACGAAACGAAAATTTTTCAATCAGAAATTTGGCACAATCATTTCAATTTTGCTGTGGAATTCCCGAAGCATTCAACACCGATTTCTATTTCATTTGTCAATTTCCAAAAGAATCATGTCGACTCTCTCGTAAAAAACGATACCATAAAAGGAAGTGTTCTCGAAATCGTAACGGACGGAATGTCATCGAATTTTGTTGGTGAAAATGATTTCATGAAAATAGGTGAGGTGGCCTTGTCTTATAATAAGAAAGATGCTATGCCTGGGATTCAAGTGTATTCCAAAAGTGGAGTTGCTTACATGAAGTCGGCGTATGATATGACAAGTCTTTCCATGAGTCAAATGCGGGCTGCACGTCAGTCTGGTGGAGATGTTCCAGATTCGGCATATACGCAAATACCAAAGGACAAGGAAGTTGTTTTTCAAACTGCGACGCTCTACCAAGTGGACGGCAAGCAATTCGTTTTCAAAGGTTTAGTAATCAATGCGAAGAAAATGTTGCTTCCAGGTAAGACTAAAACCGCGGGAATGGATTACCTCACAGTAGAAGTTAAAGATGGTGAGAAATCGATGAACTACACGCTGGAAGGAGGAATGGGCAAGTTACCTGTTCATCACGTTTTCGAGTTTAACGGATTAACGTATGAAATGGAATATGGCTCTACGCGAATTCAAATTCCATTTTCAATTGCCTGTAGAGATTTTCAATTGGACCGATATCCTGGAAGTAATTCACCGAGTTCTTTTGCGAGTGAATTGACAATTGTTGATCCTAAAAATGGTGTAAATAGAAACAAGCGAGTTTTCATGAATAACGTAATGGATTATGGCGGATATCGTTTTTTCCAATCTGGTTATTCACAAGATGAAAAGGAGACACATTTGAGTGTGAATCATGATGCGCTTGGAAC
>DDBE01000126.1:3512-7151 GCA_002332715.1 Flavobacteriales bacterium UBA2040 | reverse complement strand
GCACCGGCTGGTAGATTCAGAGATATATTGAATAAGTTAAAAGGTTTACGAGCGAGAAAAGAACTTCTTGCGGTATTATTGTTGTTGTCTTTCCATTCTTTTGGGCAGGAACACGTTCACGAACCAGGCGATACAACGCACAATCATGAAGCGGACGAACCTCAAGTCATTGGTAAGCGGAAAATGATTCAAGGTGAGTTTATGTCGGAAGAACATTCTGATAAATTAGCCAAATTGGCCGTTCAGGACTTCAAAGGGAGAATAATACCGATGCATACTTTGTGTGACGAATTGTTGCGCAAAATTTCAAGAAAAAGTGAATTTAACGGTAAAAATGCCGTTCAAACCGTTGTTTCCATGCACATGTATCCAGAATACTGGATGTCGCAAAATGTAATTTACGTTGCCAATAATTTAGTTGAAAGACTGAAACTTCCTGGAAACTATTGTGCGTTCAACGATTTCTTCTCTGACGACATGCAGCTGAAATGGGCGAAAGAATACAATTCAGCCTTTCGTAAACCAGAATCGCAAAGAAACGAGTTTGATAAGAAATTGATCAAAGCAGTAGAGAAGATTCAAGTCTTGAATCAAATTTTCATGTGGGAATACATGAAGATTATTCCTGCAGTTGGCGATGCGAATAATAGTTGGTACAATCCTTTGAGTCCCGACTTGTCAGATAAATCTCAACAAGGTTCTGAATTGGGGCAGCTCTATTTTAACTCGATAGCGCTTGGTGCAAGAGACAAAAACTTTAGTGAATCGGATAAAATTTTGGAACGATTAATAACCTACCAAAGAAAGATAGGAAAAGATGTCATTCCTTCCGAAAGTCATATCAATATGGAGGTGCGCTCCAATAAGATGAATATTTTTCCAAATGCATCTTATCTTTATTTGACTCTTGCCTTCATTGGTTTGATCTTTTTTTTCATAGAAGAAGTTGGTCAGAAAGACAAAAAGAAAATTTCCACTTTGAAGAAAATAAATACGGCAATTAGATGGTTGGTCATTCCTGTAGTTTTATATCACGCCGCTGGTTTAGGAATGCGCTGGTACATTACGGGACACGCTCCTTGGAGTAATGCGTATGAGGTCTTGATTTTCGTTTCACTTGTTGCAGTTGTTATTGGATGGGTTTTTTCAAGAAAATATCCGGTTGTCTTAGCGGGAGCAATGTTCCTGGCATTTTTAATGATGTTCGTTTCTACAATGAGTTTCCTAGATCCTGAAATCACGCCACTTCAGCCCGTTTTGAAGTCGTATTGGTTGAAAATACACGTGGCAATAATCACAGGTAGCTATGCATTCTTGGCACTTGGTTGGATTATCGGGTTCATGAATTTAGTACTTTACATTTTACGCAATGAGCGAATCGGGAGGCGCTTGACGAATACCATTACTTCTTTAAATTACATTTCCGAAATCATTATTACTGTTGGATTATTCATGCTAACCATCGGAACATTCTTGGGCGGTGTTTGGGCGAACGAATCTTGGGGTAGATACTGGGGATGGGATCCAAAAGAAACATGGGCTTTGGTCTCTGTATTGGTGTATGCGATTATTTTGCACTTCCGTTTCATTCCTGGACTCAGCGGTAAATTCGCATTCAATGTGGCGATCTTCTGGGGATTCACCTCAATTTTATTCACTTTCTTTGGCGTGAACTTCTACTTAGTCGGTTTACATAGTTATGCCCAAGGTGATGGTTTAGGAACTTTCCCTCCAGGAATTATTATTTCCGTGATTTTCTTTATCTTGTTTACAGTATTTGCAGCAATTAGAAATCGAAAATACGAAGTATCGAACAAAGCAGAACTAAAATAATATGCACACAAACGTTGATATTCTTGCCTTTGCCGCTCACCCTGACGATTTAGAATTGTCGGCGAGTGGAACATTAATTAAGCATATTGCTGAAGGGAAGAACGTCGTTATCGTAGATTTGACGCAAGGAGAATTAGGTTCGCGAGGAACAATTGAAACACGTTATGCTGAAGCTTCTGATGCCGACCATATTATGGGGATAACTCAACGGGTAAATCTTAAAATGGCAGATGGTTTCTTTGAAATTAACGAGGAGAATAAACGATTAATCATCGAACAAATAAGACGTTTTCGTCCAAAAATTGTTTTGGCGAATGCAATTTCTGATCGCCACCCAGACCATGGTCGCGGTTCAAAATTGGTTTCTGAAGCCTGTTTTCTTTCTGGACTGCGCAAGTTAAATACAAAATGGGAAGGCGCCGAACAATTAGCGTTTCGTCCAAAGTTTGTTTATCATTATATCCAGGATCATTATTTGAAACCAGATTTCGCCATTGATGTCACCGATTTTGTAGACAAAAAAATGGAGGCGATCAAGGCATATAAAACCCAATTCCATAACCCTAATTCCAAAGAGCCTCAAACTCCAATTTCTGGTGAAGATTTTTTAGATTTTATCAAAGGAAGGATGTTACAATATGGTCGATCGATAGGTGTGAAGTATGCCGAAGGTTTTCAGGTCGAACGCACGATAGGTGTGGATAGCTTTTTTGATTTGCATTAAGGGTTAGCCACGAATTGCACGAATTTTCACGAATTATTTTGGTTTTATAGGTTAATTGTTTTTAATTTAAATAGAAAACTAAACCGAAATGAATCATAATTTGATTTGCAAAAATGAGGCATATGCAATTATTGGAGCTTATATGGAAGTCCACAACACCCTGGGAAATGGTTTTCTAGAAGCTGTTTATAAAGATGCAATAGAAATAGAATTCGGGCTTAAAAAGATTTGATATTCTAGAGAACGGGAATATGAGATTAGTTATAAGAATGAGGGTATCCCGCATTAATATGTCGCCAATTTTGTAATTCTAGATAAAATCATTTTAGAAGTAAAAAGCTTAAAGAAGCTCAATTATGTGCACATTGCCCAAACCTTGAATTACCTCAAAGCTTCAGGAAATAAGATTGCAATTCTAGGGAATTTCTCAAGAGAGAGTCTTGAATACAAACGTCTTATCGTTTAATCGTTCCAGACGATTATTATTAGTAAAAATTAGTATCAATAATTCGTTAAGATTAGTATCATTCGTGGCGAAAAAAGTGTAGAGTCTGTTTTTTATCCCACTACCTTGCTGTACAATTTCTCGTACTGATCAATGATTGTATCCTCCTTAAACTGCTCCACAAACACACGCCCTTTCATGCCCGAATATTTCTTCTCCTTTATAGCTAATTCCAATTTGAGCGCCAAATCGTTTAGAGAATTAGTTATTGTTTTATCAATGTACTTCGTTTTGTCATTTGCCAAAAATCCAACAGGTGTCGTAATTAGATGCAATCCAAAACAAAGTGCTTCAGCATTGACAATGGAAAAAGTTTCTGCATGTGAATTCAAAACAAAACAATCGTGTTCCAAATACTTTTCTGGTAATTTATCGTGTGGCACGTGACTTTCGAATGTGAAATGATTCGAAAAATCATTGTTATCGCACCACGAACCAAACTTGTCGAAATTCTCCTCTGAAACCACGGTAAAATGCCAATTCAAAACTCCCTTCTCTTTCAAAATCAAACATGCATCCAAAATTCCTTGAAAATTCTTGTTGTCGTCCAGAGTGGAAATGTGAAGGAAATTATACT
>DDBE01000126.1:3040-3264 GCA_002332715.1 Flavobacteriales bacterium UBA2040 | reverse complement strand
AAAAATTATACTTGTCGTCTGGCGCTGATATGACAGGTTGCTGAAACCATTCATTAGGAACGAAATTCCCGATTACAGACACCTTTCGATTGGTTAATTTCTCCATACTCTCGGCTAATCTTTTAGAAACAGCAGTCCTTTCATACGACATCTCAAGGAGTTTATTAATTCGTCTTTTTTTAAAATAAGACAGCTTACTATATTGTTTTTCAAGCATGTACGAC
>DDBE01000126.1:0-2825 GCA_002332715.1 Flavobacteriales bacterium UBA2040 | reverse complement strand
TTCAAGCATGTACGACCCGTGTTCTGTGTAGATTATCGGTCGTGAAAGTTCTTTTTGAGTTCGAAGAAAATGCCAACTGTCACGCGCCGCAACGCAAGCATGAATCAAATCAACTTGAGGGAAGTGCTTTTTGATCCAATCTACACCCATTTTGTGCGCTACGTATTTGTAGAAAATGCCTTTTCGCACTGGAATAAAGGCTCTGCAGATAGTTAAATTCTCATTGTAATGATAATCCACCATTCCGTATTTCTTGGCAGTTGAAAAATCATTATACAACAAAGTTACTTGATGTCTTTTCGACAAAGAAATGGCAAATTGTTCAACGAAATTGCCTAAATAGGGTTCTTTCACATTTGGGAACCAAGAGGTAAGCAACAAGATATGAAGCTTTTTAGTGGAAGAATTCAGATCTTCTTTCAAACTTGATTACGCTTTAGTGGATGGGCAAACAAATTCTGATATTTTCAATCCCGTATCTTTAATAGCTCCAAAACCACCAAGAACATTGATTCCTGTGTGAAAACCATTTGCTTTTAGAATAGACAAGGCAATCACAGACCGGTAACCCCCAGCACAATGTACGTAAAACTTATCGTTTTCGGGGTACTCATCAAGATACTTGTCTAAATCATCCAAAGGTGTAAATCGGGCACAACCTAGGTGTTCCGCTTCGTATTCTCCATCTTTTCGAACATCAAAAACGATCGCTTTTTCGTTCGTTATTTTAGCTTCAAGATCTCTTGCTGAAATAGATTCCAAATCTGCCAAATTCTTACCATCGATCGCCCAAGCTTCGATTCCGTTTTTTAAATATCCCTGAACATTGTCGAAACCAACTCTTGCTAAACGCGTGATTGCTTCTTCAACTTGGTCTTCTTCAACCACTAACAAAAGGGGAGTGGCCGTATCTTTAATAACCGCACCAACCCAAGGGGCAAATTGTCCATTCAAACCAATGAAAATACTACCTGGAATATGCGATTTACACCATTCATCCTGATGTCGAACATCCAAAACTACAACATCTGATTCCTTCATTTGAGATTCAAATTCATCGGCTGAAAGCGCTTTTTTTCCTTTTGTTAAAACATCATCAATATTAGAATAACCTTCTTTGTTCATTTGAACATTCAATGGAAAATAGGCTGGAGGAGGAGCTAAGCCGTCTGTGACTTCTTTAACAAACTCTGCTTTTGACATATCTGCCCGCAAAGCATAATTCGTCGCTTTTTCCTGACCAATAGAACCAACTGTTTCTGAACTCATGTTTTTTCCGCAGGCCGAACCAGCGCCATGACCTGGATAAACGACAACGTCATCTGGCAAAGTCATGATTTTCGTTCGTAAGCTTTCAAATAATATCCCGGCTAAATCTTCTTGCGTCATACTCGCCGCTTTTTGCGCCAAATCAGGACGTCCAACATCTCCAAGGAAAAGCGTATCCCCTGAAAACAAAGTTTTTGGGGTGCCTTTTTCATCTAAAAGCAAGTAGCATGTGCTCTCCATTGTATGTCCAGGAGTATGCAACACGCGGATTTTAAAATCACCTAATGGTAATTCTTGACCATCCGTTGCAATTGTGGATGGGAAATTCGTTTCCGCATTTGGACCATAAATAATAGGCGCACCTGTTTTCTCAGACAAAGTCAAATGTCCTGACACGAAATCGGCATGAAAATGTGTCTCCAAGATATACTTGATTTTCACACCTCGTTCTGCAGCCATTTCAATATACTGATCCACTTCACGTAAAGGATCAATTACAGCCGCTTCGCCGTTGTTTTCAATATAATATGACCCTTGAGCCAAGCATTTCGTATAAATCTGTTCTATTTTCATTCTAATTTTTTCTTCTACTAATAATTGTTCATTCTTAATTATTATTCTTCTTTCCAATCAATATCACCATCTTTAGTGAAAGGAATAGGGATGAGCGCTAATTTCTCTTTCAACGTTTTAACACGTGTCATGGCAGAATTTAGTTTCTCTCTCATCGGTGCATATTCTTCTTTTACCAATGTAAGATTCTCTTTCTGCGTTTTCGTTACACCTGTTGTGTTTGAACTCAATTGATATTCGGTTATTCCCAAACGTCCATTCAAACTAGGCAAGGTTTCTTGCTCCAATCCTGAAACAACACCATCACCGTACAAAGTTATTGAACATTCACGAAGTAATGCCTCTATTTCTTTGACTTCTTTCATCAAACTTAAATCCGCTTTTGGATAGTTTTGAATGGCATGAGACAGGTATTTTAATTTTTCTGATGTCTCTCCTAATAATCGGTTGGTCCCAGAAACCATTCGAGAATATTCCGCAAGTTCTGCTCTGAAAGCATCTAATTCTGCCGTGTTTTCAGCAATCAATGTTTGATTGTTCAATCCCTTCACAGTGAAATTCGTTTTTTCAATCAACAAGCTTACTTCTCCGTTTTTCAAATGATTTACCTCAACTGAATACGTTCCTGGTGTAACCATAAATCCCTCATCTGCTGACTCGTATCTACCCGGAGTTCTTTTATTAAGGTTAATCGGCGAAGTGGACTCTTTTCTTAAATCCCATGAAATTCGTGACAAACCCTTTGAAGGAGCAGTACGTATTCTTCTAATCTCCTCGCCTTTATCGTTTCGAATTATCCAAATCAATTGGGCTTTTTCATCAATGTTTTCTGCTCTTAATTCATCAAGTGTAGGATAATATGCTGCTAATTTTTTCTCTTCCTTTTTCTTGTCTTCCTCTTGACGAATTTCTTTCAAGGTTTTGTCTCCCTCATTTAAATACAAGGTGAAAACCGCTCCGAAATCTGGATTGTCTGCATTCCA
>DDBE01000223.1:12241-13148 GCA_002332715.1 Flavobacteriales bacterium UBA2040 | reverse complement strand
CCGTTGTTTTTATCAAACATTTTAATGTCAAACAACATTTTACAGTCGCTATTCATGCTATTCGATGTCCAAGTCAAACCGCCATCGTGTGAGACCATCATATTTGCCGGACTTCCAACGCGTCCAACTCCGTAAATATGAATTTTGTAATCTATTTTTCCGTGATTGATGTATTGCTCTCTCACGATATCCATCGCACACAATCCTTTCACATAAGGTCCTGAATACGAAACCGGTGACCACGTTTTACCGCCATCTGTAGTTCCATAAAGCGGAATAGTATCCGTTACGTTTGGAAAATAGTCTGTTCCGACTGTTCCTGCAAAACCTCTTAAACTATCCATAAAGGCAATGCAGCGGAAAAAAGTTCCTTTCTTTTCTAGTTGTTTTTCCCACGTTTCACCGCTATTTTTTGTGTGGTAAATGCTTCCGTAACCGTTGACATACCAGCCTTCGTTTTCGTTGATAAACGTGATGTCATCTTGTTTCCCTGGATAGCGTTTGGTATTCAGTTTTTTCCAACCTTTTTCAATAAGTTTAACCTCGTCCTTTTTGGATAGAATTTCATTGCTCCATTTCACCGCGGATAAACCAACCTCATGGTTGTATTCATCGAATAGTTGTTGTATTTGACCGTTGGCGAATTTATTATAGGCTTCTTGCGACGTGCCCGATTTAGCAAAGAAATGATCCGTTGAAGGATAAGTCATCAACGTTGCATTCCCTGGATTGAAATAATTGACCGTATTCACAATTTGCTGGTGGTCAGCTTTGGAAAAGGCTTGAAAATCAGATTCGCCAAATTGAACCAATACTTTTGCCTTGGTATTTTTCCAGTTTTCGAGGTGTGGATAGTCTTGAATTTGTCTCCAATATTCAGCATTTCGGGAGTAGATTTTACCATTTC
>DDBE01000223.1:0-11865 GCA_002332715.1 Flavobacteriales bacterium UBA2040 | reverse complement strand
TCTTTTTTAACAAAGTATCGGTAATTCAAATCGTATTGCTCGATCACAGATTGCTCTACTTCGATTGGATTCATACCAGCCAACGCATTTTGAACGCGGTACATTTCAATCTGGTTTTCAAACCACGATTTTGCGGTTGTTCCATACACCACAACCCCAGCAACATTGTGTTTAGCGCTAATGGCAGGCGCAATAATTCCACCCATGGAATGTCCAACGATGATGATTTGGTTGGTATCGACGTAGGGTAGGGACTTCAATTTTTTTAACCCGACTTCAAAATTTTCAATTTCATCCAATAAATCGCAGGACTCACAAGGTGGCGTATTTTTGCTATCTCCCAAACCACTTTTTTCGATGCGAAGTGTCACGTAACCGGCATCAACATAGGCATCAACTATTCGTTTGTAGGGATGGTCGTTGGTCAATTCATCAATGCTACTGCAGGTATATCCAGGAATGAAGAGCATCGCAGGCATTTTATTCTCCCTGAAAGGTTTGTTGATGATCACGCGTAATTGTCCACCTTTGTAATTCGCGTCATCGTAAATGACAGTAGCATTATCATCTGTTTCGTATGGACGAGCAACGACTTTTGCTTTGAGCGTGAGTTTCTTTTTTCCACGAAGCACTGAAACTTGAACTTCTTTGCCTGGTTCGTAGGTTAAGAATTGTGTGGTAAATTCATCTGAAGAGCTAAAACTTTGATTACCAATGTTTGTAATAAGATCATTTTCTTGAAGCTTCAGTTCAACACTCGTTCCTCGAACAACTTGCACGACCTTACAGCCGGAATTACCATTTTCAGTAACGTATTCAATTCGAGCACCAAAAAGAGCTTTGCGATGTAATGACTGACCGAAAAATAGATTAGCAGTGCTAATAAAGAATAATAAAATAAAACACTTCATTTTTACTAAATAGTTAACATTATTTAGTGCAAAGATATGTTCGAAAAAAAATGAAAGATTGTAAAAATCGGACAGCTTGTCTATATAAACTTTATCGAATTACTTGAAAACGTTGATGCGCGATTCCATGGATTGAAATCATGTAACATCCTTGAGGGAAATCACTAGTGTTTATGGTTGAATTGCTAAACTCTATCATACCTGATTGTATCATCTGCCCAAGCGAATTAAACACTTCATATTTACTTAAAAATTCAGAAGAGTTGATTCTTAAATTTAATTCGTTTTGACAAGGATTTGGATATAAATCAAATGAATTCAATATATTGTTTTCCTCTATCCCAGAGAGAAGTGCTGCATCATAAATAATCCCATCATCAAATGGCTCAGATAAGCTCACATGACCACCACTAAAAATAAATTTCCCTGTGTTACCCAATTCAGAAATCCCCATTCCTCCTCTTGTCGATGGCATGTTAACGACCGTTGTAAATGTGTTATTATTAATGTTGTACAAATAAGCTTCATTTGTTACACCAAATGATGAATTAGGTAAAATTCTGCTTCCACCTGCAATCAAAATAGTTGAGTTGAATGATACCATTGCAAATTGTGAGCTAGCAAGTGGTCCTGTAGTTAATGGACTTACAGCGTCTTGTGCTGGATCGTAGACATCTAATTTATCTGAAAATTCAAATAATGGGATATTGAACCCACCGTAAATATAAACCTTTCCATTTACCAATAATGCGCGATGTGAACTTACAGCAACGCTTAACGAAGAGGATAATGTTCTCCAACCATTTTGCAAGTTAAAAACATACACTTCATTTCTAGCTTGATTCCCATCAAAACCTCCCGTAATTAATACTTCTCCATTTGAAAGTAAAGTAGATGTATGGTTAATTACACCGATAGGTAAATTTCCTGCAGGTGTGAATGTATTGGTGTTCGTATTGTATAGATAATTTGTTGTTGGATATTCTAAAGCTGATGATATGGTAGAAATTCCACCGGTTAATAGTATGATAGAATCATTCATCAAAGTAGCATGCATTTGCTCTCTACCCAAAGCGTTTGGTAAATCAGAAAGTATAATCCATGAGTTAGTAGCAATATCGTATTGATACACTTTATTTGACTGAGAAGTTGAACCATTTTGAGAACCACCGAATAGGAGGATTTTACCATTGTTTAACTTAACACATGAACTATTGCCTAAACCTGAAGCATTTGGAATACTGGCTTTTGAAGACCATAAATTAATTACAGGGTCATATTCATAAACACTATTGATGTTAGATCCATTTGCAACGATTCCTCCAAAAATCAGGACTTTATCATCTATGGATTGTGCGGTACAATGGCCATGTCGAGCGTCAGTAAATGAGGTGGTAGTTTGAAAAACTTGTGCAAATAAATCAAGCCCACAAAATAGAAGCGGCAAACAAAGTGTAACTTTCAATAATTTCTTTTTCATGCTGTTTTGCATTTAATAATAAGCACAAAAGTATGATTCAAAAAAAACTAAAGATTGTAAAAATCGGACACCTTTTCTGAAGGATTTTTTCCGAAAAATTGAGCAGGAGTTTTAGTGCTAAAGGCTTTGAAGTGTTTTATAAAATGTGACTGATCATAATATCCAAGGTCTACCCAATTATTCATTAAGTCAGAATTTGGAATTGAAGAAGAATTAAGCAATGTTCTAAATCTTATCAGGTGAATGTAACTTAATGGATTCACACCAACGAATTTGTTAAATAAACGATGAATAGTGCGTTCGGTTGTAGAATACAGTGATGCTAATTGTGCTATGCTACAACAACCTTTTACATCATGAATTTTAGCAATGAGTGCTGTAAACAAAGCTGGCTGATAAACAGTTAGTTTAGAAACCAAAAACAGCTCTAGAATCTGAATTTTATCGAGATCAGTCTTGGCATGAAAAAGCCAATCTACAAGATCATCAATTTCTTGTTTAGAGAAGATATCGCTCAAAGACATAGCCTGGTCTTCGAAAACAACATTCATTGGTATTTTAGTAAATAAACTTAATCCGTTCGGAATTGTTAACCGGACTGAAATATTCAAAAAATCCCCTGATGTCTTAATTTCACTTGGTTTGCTCAGGGTGTTTCTGGTTCCAAATTTTGGCATTACTTGAAAATCCGAATCGTTTTTCACTAATAAATTACCATACAACGTAAATCCAAAACCGCAAGTATTATTTGGCAAAAACACAGATGAATCAGTATAATCAGCAGACCTCCGCCAAAAAACGATTGACGAAATTTTGTCAATCAGCAACGGATTTGATGCGTTATAAATAATTACTGATTCCATTTTCAAACTAACTAATACACTATTGATATTGCATTCATATTTATTGGCTTTTTCAAATTTACATCAAAAAACTATTTTAATTGAAATGGGCAGCCTAAACTACCCAATAAAACTAAAACACAATGAAATCGATATGTCCAAAAGACTTAACGAAAGTAGTATCGATTGTTAAATTTGGAAGTGCTTAATCTTCCTTTCTTTTTATCCGAATTGATTTCTCTTGAATCGAGTACACGACCCCTTTGTAGGCAAAATAACCGACTAGGCCTATCGCCGCCGCATGCCATAACTTGAACTGATAGGGCGTCCTAGGTCTAGGGAGATGGCTAAGCGGTTTTCCAAAAAGTTTGTTGATGTCGTTGAAATTTAACATGATTTAGATATTTGTGGTTTAACAATTAACGCTGTTTCAAAAGTGATTCGGTAAATACGGAATGGGCCATAAACGACAAAAGTGCATTCATCCGGATTTGGTGTATTATACAAAAGGCCTTGTCCATTATTGGAGTTGAAGTCAAGACCTAGTTTGTCTAGTTCTTCAAAGGTTACGTGCACACCGTCAGGTTTACCGTTGACGAGCTGATCGAGTAATTGAATGTTTGTCTGAAGGTTAGTATTCAAATCTTCTGGTAATGACATATCAGGTGTCGGTTCTGCAGGCAGCACTTCCAACTGCTGCACAAGTTTACTCGCGGCCTTTTTGGCATTGTTGAAGTCATCCTTGCATTTTGTGCAGCAGTAGACGTCTTGTTCTGTCTCCGCCATAAAGTCATCGGAGCATTGGGGGCATATGCGGTATAATGGAGAATCTGGATCGTATGGAATATCAGTACCTCTCTTCTCCCAACGCATTAAATATTTTTTTGTCCTTAATGTTGTCACTTTATTTATTTTAGTATATTTGTTGGACAAATATAATGTTTTGATACAATAAAACAAATAGTTATGCAAGAATTTCAAATTCCTACGTTTAATCCTGAACTAATTAACAAAATACAGAATGAATTCTCCAGAATATTTGAGCGCAAAGCGTCCTTGAAATTGAGTGGAGTCAAGAAGCGAAATTTCTACCACTGGAAAGAAGAGGGAATCATTGACTGGAAGTCAGAAAGTGAAGATGAAAAACGATCTTGGGTAAGGTTGAATATTTATGATTTTATCTGGGTGAAGATTGTACAGGCTGCAAGGGATTTTGGAGTACCTATTGAAGCCATTCGGAATCTCAAGAATGAACTTTTTACTGATTTCATTACAGATATTAAAAAAGATCCTGACCACTTTTGCCAATACCATCGTGATTTTTTGGGAACATCTGAGGAAGAAATTCAAAAAATAAAACAATTTCTTGCGTTTCTAGACACGCACAGGGAGGACATAATTGCAGAAGGAGAATTGCATCTGATTTCAATTTTTGGCTCCATAATTCATGAGACGCTGTTTTGTGGGCTTCATATGGTAATTGTGTTTAAAAAGGTCGAAGACGATTATATTCACGATTTCATTGTTTACTCTGAGAGTCACGAACAGCTGCCGAATTTAACCGAAGACTTGTTAAAACAACCGTCGGTAGTAATTCCGATTGATACTTTGATTAGCGAATTCATGGAGGGGGAAGACAATCTACCGAACCTAATTCACTGGGGATTTATAAATCCGAAAGAAACTAAAGTTCTCGAAGCTATCCGAAGCAAAGATTTTCAATCTATTCTGATCAAAATAAATGCAGACGAAACAATGGTAATTGAAGGGACCATTGAAACTGACTTGAAGGATGATAAGGCGAAACAAGTACGTAGGATTTTAGGTTTGAAAGAGTACGAGGAGATTACCATCAAATATCGGAATGACAAGCATGTGTATCTGAAAAATACGCGAAGATTATAGACCCGTGAAGCGGCTCAATGTTAAAAAGCAACCACGACCCCATGAAAGGGCTCACGGTTAGTTTAATTTTATTAATGTTAACAATTCAAAAATGTAGAAAATTACTCGGAAAATTTGCAACTGGAAAAACTGACGAAGAAATCCGTCTGATAAAGGAATGGCTGGAACAAATTGCCGATTTAATGCTAGAAATGAAGAAAAAACAACTGTCATGAAAAAGAACGCTATCTTGTATACAAGAGTCTCGACAGACGAACAGAATAATGGTTATAGTCCTGCAGACCAAAAGGATAAGCTAATCCGCTACTGCGAGCATCAGGATATAAATGTAGTAGGGCTATATCATGACGACGAGAGCGGGAAATCATTCAATCGACCTGAATGGAAAAAGATCATGGCTTATCTCAAATCAAACAAAGGAAAAGTCGACTATATCTATTTTCTAAAATGGGATAGGTTCTCTCGAAATGCTCCTGAAGCCTATGCGGAACTGTCTAAACTGAATAAGTTAGGTGTGGAGGCAAGGGCAATGGAGCAACCTTTGAATCTCGAAATTCCAGAACAAAAGGTCCTATTAGCAATTTACCTCACTACACCTGAAGTTGACAATGACAGAAGAGCACTAAACATATTCCACGGTATTCGCCGTGCAAGAAAAGAAGGCCGTTGGATGGGGTCACGTCCCTTGGGCTACAGGAACGCAAGAGATCAATTCAATAAGCCTGTCATTGTTCCCGAAGGTGGGCTTCAGGAGGAGTTGGTGAAAAAAGCATTTAAGGATTTCTCAACGGGATTGTATAGTACTGAAGAACTCAGAAAAAAGTACACCAAACTAGGATTGAAGACCAGTAAAAATGGTTTTTGGAATTTGCTTCGCAACAAAGCATACATCGGAAAAATACTAGTTCCTGCTTACAAAAATGAACCCGACCTTTGGGTAGATGGAATTCATGAAGGCCTCATTGACGAAAGTGTTTTTTATGCTTGTCAGGATGTTATCGAAGGGAGGAAAAGAAAAGTTCCTGCGCAATTTAAAACAATTAGAGCGGAGTTTCCACTTCGCGGTTTTTTAGAGTGTCCACAATGCGGAAAAAGCCTTACTGCATCAACATCCAAAGGAAGAAACGGTTATTACAGTTATTATCACTGTATGCACGGTTGTCCTGAAAGACACAAAGCTGAGGATATCAATCATGCATTTGAAAAGTTGCTAAAATCTTTTGAATTCGAGGAGGGACCAATGATGTTACTTTCTGAAATTTTGAAGAAAAAGTATGCAGATCAAAACCGCTCTAACAAAGCCGAGATAGATGCCATTAAAAGAGAAATTGACCGCCTCGACCAAAGATCTAAAAATGCGAGGGCTCTTATGCTTGATGGCGATATCACAGCGGAGGACTACAAAATAATGAAGAAAGAAATAGATGAGACCCTTCAGCGATTGAATGTGGAGCATCACAAATCACACCGTGAAATTGTCGACCTTGATAAAAAACTGGACCATATGATTCGAACCCTTTCTAATCTTGTAAACCTTTATGAGCAGGGCGATGTAGAGATTAAAAGAAAGTTGATTGGTTCGATATTTCCCAATAAGATGGTTTACGAAAAAAATTCAGTTCGAACCGTTGAACTGAACCCTGCCGTGGAGCTGATCTTCAGTAATGTCAAGCGTTCCAAAGGTAGAAAAAAAAGAAAGCACACCAATTTTGGTGTGCTTTCCCATAGAGTGGAGTCGGAGGGGTTCGAACCCTCGTCCAAACGACGAGTTTTCAAGCTTTCTACATGCTTAGTTCGTGGTTGGTTTTCGATATGCGGCCGGACAAGAACACCCAACGCGTATACTTAGGTTTTTTAGTTTCATGTTGCGGTAAAACCATCGGCAACACTAACCCTATGGGATGAACTTCTGAGCGATGAACCGAAAGGGTGGCAGTTCATCAGAAGTACTTGTCTGGCCTACTATACTTCAGCCGGATTAAGCCAACTAACATTCAGTTAATTAAGCAGCAAGTGCGTATGACGTGTTGTCATTTATTGTTCGTAGCATTTGATTTAAGAGGAACACTACAAGCCTCTGCATGCTGACACCTGACTACCGCTATCGCTGTCAAATCCAATGTCGACCCCAAAGAACGTTTGTACAAAGGTAGGGATTTATTGCTTGATGAAAGGCAATACGGTATTTAGTTCAGGTAAATTCAAGAGATATGCGCCGTTTGATAAATGTTTCAAATCAATGTCGCTTTGCTTAAAACGAACCGCTCCATCAAAAAGTACGCGGCCTTGATAATCGAGAATTTGATAACTACTCATTTGCTGCGCATTGAGTTCAAGCGTTAATTGATCATTAGCCGGATTCGGATAGAATTTAATCGCTTTTTTAATGGAAACAGATAATGATGCATCAGAAAAGGAGAGGCAAGTGCTCGTGTCAGTACAACCGGCACTTGAAATTTGAACCGCATATGCACCATTGCTCGCAGGAGTAAAAGTACTTTGGGTTGCATTCAGAATCGGTGAATAGTTATTTTGGCAGTCGAGCCATTGATAAGTAATTGCATTGCCACCAATTGCTGTAGCGTATGATTCCAAGATATTGTTGTTGAGTTGTACGGATAAATCTAAAGGTTGAATCGTTAGTGAAAGAACAGGCGTCGTGCAATTGTTAGCGGCACCGAGATAGTTACCAGACGCTGTATATGTGCTGCCTGACCACAAGTATGGCCCACAATTAGTGATGAATGTTGTGTCGAAACTCATGGGCGCAATTTCTAAATGGAGCACCTCTGTAACACAATTTATGGTAGGCCCAGTGTAAATTCCGGAGGTATTGTAAGTATTGCCGTTCCATGTGTAGGGTTCACAGGTACTCACATTTGTCGTGTCGAATCCGCTGTGTAGGACAGTAAGTTGAAGCACTTCACTGACACAATTGTTGACGGGGCCTTGATAGGTGCCATCCGTATAGTAGGTGGTGCCATTCCAGGTGTAAGCGTCACAAGCTTGAACGCTCAATAAATTACTAATGCTCGGTGTAATTGTGAGGTTGAGTGTGATCAGAGAATCTCCGCCATTTACGTTGGTGAGGCTATAGGTATCGATGAAATTGCTTTGGGTGTAGGTGACGTTGTTGATCCAGGTAAAACTATCACAAGCGCTGACAATAGCGGTCCCTGTATTGTTGAGGTTTTCAATGATATTGACACTTTGGGCATATATTTTGGGTAGACCCGATGTTTTCTCTTCTACGAAAACGGCAACCGCTTTGTTGGCATCGTATTTTGAGAACTTGATGCGTGCTTTGTTGGCGCTAAACGTAGCCATTGGCTTGGTTTCGTATGCCCACTGAAAAGAACCATTTTGATTCAGCAAACAAGCGTGTAATGTAGTAGGAGAGGCACCGTTGTCATAGCCATCTTTGAGCAGGAAAGCGGGGTTGTTATTGAAGAGGAATAGGTCAGAGGTATTGACTTTTGAACTTCCGATTGGATAGATCACTTTTGCGGTGTCGGTTAAGAATCTAGAGCCACTCGTTTTATCAAATTTTTGAATGTAAACACCTGTTGCAGATTGGCCGGGATTGGTATAGTTACAAATAGACCAAATGTTGTTGGAGCCAGTTTCAAAAGCAATTTTGGTATCCATTTCTTGGTTGTATACTTGGGTAGAAAAATCAGAGCCATTGATTCCCCAAGGGAGCGTTCCATCTGGATTAATGCGTTGCAAATACGAATCAAAATGACTTCCTGAACTCGCCTTGTAGCCATAATATACAACGTCTCCATCTTGGGTTGCGCTATAAAGCGTATTCCAAGCTGTTGTTTTATTGGAGAGTTGAAGGGCGTTTGTCCATAACGGCGTACCTGTTGAATTGTATTTTTGAGCGTAGAGTGTTGAAGAAATCCCAAAGGAATATTGGTGGAAAATCAAAAGGAAATTGTCATTAGAGAGTTCAAATAAGTCTGCAGGAGCTTTATTTCCAGTATTTTGTGATGTAACCACTATTGGCGTGCCCCAAACGGGAATTCCGCTTGTCGTATATTTTTGAATATTGGTTTGGTTGTTATTGAGCCATGCAATGAGGGTTTGTCCATTTGCTAATCCAAGACAAGTTACGACATAACCAGCGCCGAGAGAAATACCAGTTGGCGCCCATAAATGGTTCCCTTGAATGTTCAATTTAAAAGCAAAACCCAATCCTCCATTTGTTCCTGTAACACCAATCATGATGTTTTCCTCATGATCTAGGGCGAGTTTCATAATGGCGGTTGACGTACTCATTGGCAGCGTATTGCTTACCAAGATACCGTCTGGACCAAGCTGCTGGATTCCTTGGTCATTGAGTACCTGAAGACGGAGTTCATAATTGGTTGGGCCGGCTACAACTTTCCAAAAGACAATGTAGGTAAAACCTGTAGAAGTACTCAAAGATTTCATATCCGAAGAACTGGAGCTGGCAGCAAGTGTATTGACTGCAGTTTGGGTCGTCCATTGGGCATTTACTTGCAGTTGAAGTAATAAAATCAAAAATAGAAAAGTGGTGCGAATTGTCATTTTGTTCATAAGGAGTACGGTATGAAACAGTGAATTTAATATAATTTAAAGACCTGTGGTGTTTGTAAGGGATTTGCCTCTAGTTCAAGGTTGAGGACGCCATTTTTGAGCTTGGTTTGATTGTTTGGGTTCAAAGCTTGAACTTTCTTTTTTCCAAAAGAGCTTATGTTCAATTGAGCTGTTTGCGTGGCACTTTCTCCCGGAATCCAGATGGCATAAACGGTTTTTTCGACTTGTGTAAATACCCAAGTGCCATTTTTTGCATCTTTTACTTCATATGGCGCATTGGGTTTGGAGTTGTAGATGGCTTCGCCGTTTACTTTCATCCAGGTGCCGATTTCTTCCAAACGCGTATAGGCAATGCTGTCAAAGCGGCCAAGTGGGTCTGGGGCAATGTTGAGTAAGAAATTGCCGCCGCGCGACACAATGAGGCACAGGTTTTTGAGTAAGGTAGCAGTGCTTTTGTATTGGTCGTTCGGAACGTAACTCCAGCTGTTGGCCATGGTCATGCAAGTTTCCCAAGGGTAGGGCAAGGGCTTTTCTGGGATGCTTTGCTCTGGGGTGAGGTAGTTTTGGTTGGGGCCTTCCACTGCGCGGTCCACGACAATTAATCCCGGTTGGAGCATGCGTGCTTGGGCAGCGAGTTCATCCATATAGATATTTTGGTCAACGGGTTTGTAGCCCCATTTAGGCGAGGTGGCGGTGTAGGGTTGCACCCAGCCGCCGTCGAGCCACAGGATATCAATTTTTCCGTAGTTGGCCATGAGCTCATTGATCTGGTTGTGGGTGAAATTGACAAAGCTTTCCCATTTTTCGGGTTTCTTCTGAAGGTCGTAGTTGGGGTTGCGGTCGTAGGGCGGGAATTTGGGGTCCCAGTAGTCGGGGTGGTGCCAGTCTGGTTTGGAAAAATAAGCGCCAATCCAGAGGCCTTCAGCTCTAAAAGCATCAAAAATACGTTTGGTCAGGTCTGGGTGGGTACTTTGGCTGTTGGGGCAGGAGGGGTTTGCAACCGTATAATTGGTGAGTTTGGAGTCAAACATGCAAAAGCCGTCGTGGTGCTTGGTGGTAAAGACCATGTATTTCATCCCTGCATTCTTGGCGGCTTTCGCCCAGCGCGTGGGGTCAAATTGGGTAGGGTTGAAAGTGCTTTGCAGCTTTTCATATGCCTTGACATATTCAAAATAGTTGGCGGCGTAGGGCCCGCGGCGTGTGCACCAATCTTCATCTTCGGGGCAAATGCTCCAGCTTTCTACCACACCCCATTGGCTGTAGGCGCCCCAGTGCATGAGCAGTCCGAATTTGTAGTCTTGCCAAGTGGCTAGTTTTTGCAGTACCAATGGGTCTGTAGGAGGAAAATATTGTTGTTCGTGGTGCTGCGCCTTCAGAGAAAAAGTCAGAAAGCCAACAAGGCAATACAATAGCAATTTATTTTTCATGTCCGTATACTTCTATTTCATCAATAAACAACCAGCCGTCTCCTGCAACGCCACGCCATTTGGGAAGCGCGCCTGGGTTGCCAATCAGGATTTGCAAGGTTTGAATAGGTTCAACAGGGAAATTGGCCACCACTAAAGGGTAAGATCCGTTGTTTTGTTTGGTATGGACAAGCGGATTTTCTTGAATCGTCTCGAATGAAATGGCGTTGATCGTTTGGCCTTTGGCTTTGAGCAGACTTGGCCCCATGATCCACGATTGGTTGTTGGCTAAATAGTGAATGCGGACAGAGTCAATGATGTAAGGTTGCTTGAGTTTGATGTCGAGTTGCGCATCTTGGCCTTGCCAGCCTTGCCAACCTCGTTGGTATTCTTGTGTGGAGCGCAGGCCGTCGTTTAAAGTTGAAGTATTGTTCCAAGAAGTGGTATCAAACGGCGTAAGGCCATCTTTGTAGTTGGGAGAGGGAAGATGGATGTATCTGATTTGTTGACCTTTAGCGAGGTGTTGTACTTGTGCTTCTTTCCAAAACTGAAGTGTTGACTCGTGGTAATCATTTGGACTTAAGCGCGTTTCATGTAGTAATTTGGGGCCGTTATTGTTGGCAGTCCAGACAAAATCTCTGAGCATTTTTTGATAAAAATCTTGGTTGTCGTTGAAATACCAGTCAGGGCCGGCAAGTTGAGACTTACCGATTTCTAGTAACGCATAACGGATGCTCTGCGCTGCCATGTCTAGC
>DDBE01000015.1:5023-9192 GCA_002332715.1 Flavobacteriales bacterium UBA2040 | reverse complement strand
CTTGCGCAAAACTGATCGATTCTTTGTTTTCATGAATCAGAATATCTTGCAGTAACTCGTCCAAATCGTCCAACATAAAATCTTTGAACGTAGGAAAACTTTCTACAAATCGGATCCAATTGCTTTTGAAGGTTTCGGCTTCTAATTGTTCGAAATTTTCGCAATTACCAAAATGTTTGTACAGACTGGATGGGAGTTTGACAAGTTTTTTTCGGTTGCTCAAGAAATCCGGAAAATGATTGGTGAACACTTGAAAAAGATCCCGAAACGAATCGTCATTTTCCAATTGAAAATAGGTTTTAATATTTTGGTAAAAGTCATTCAAGCGAATATTGGCATCGGCTAATTTTGCGTTCGTTACAGCGTCTGTTTCGTTCCAAATGTTCCAATTTTCAATCGTCATTTTCGCATGAAGGTCTTTCACCCAGAATATTTCAGTCTCTTCTTTTATTCCTATGCTCGTTAATTTCTTTTCAATTTCTCTAAAATCTGCTTTTTTATTGTGATGCTCTAGGTTAGCGGTCAGCGCATTTTCTATCTCAACAAACGGACTTTTTAATATAGATTTAAGATACTTTTTTACCTTCCTTTTTTGGAAAAAGCCAGTAGCTTTAATTTCCTTTAATAAGGATTGTGTTTCAGAAAGAGAGGGTGATTTTTGCCAATGGTTGTTTTTTTCTTTCGTATTGTCGACTTCCTTTTTAAGTACAAAGTACTTTTTACTCCAACGGAGAAACTTCTTCGTATCTGGAGAATCGGGCTTTAATATGGGAAAATAATCCTTGTGGATTTCATTCGTTAGAATTTGAGCAAAAGAAGCTTGTTTGAGCAGTTTTTCAAGTTCGGCTGTGGTGTTGAATTGAAACTGTTCGCCCAGTCCAATGTACTTTCTTTGAAGTTCGTTCACCTTTTCATCAAATTGAAAAACCTCTTCTTTTTCCAGTCTTTTTTTCGAAATTTGACGGGTAATTTCGTTTAAGTTTTGAGAAAAAAGTTCTTTTAAAACAGCTTTCTTCTCTAAAAACTCTTTGATATTAGCTGCTGAACCGACGTATTGGGCTTTTTTAAGTTTTTTACCTTTTTTCAATTCGCGGAATTCTAAAAAAGACACGCCTCCAATCAATTCTTTATTCGATAATACGTTTAATTTGAACTGCAAACCATCCAATTTTAATTTGGATACAGGAAGATGAGGAGAAACAATGCGTGTATGGCTTTCCAAGAATTGCCACGTTTCTTTGAGTTGGTCCAAGAGCGATTGAGCATTCGCTTTTACTCCTTGCAAATAAGCAAATCGGTTTAGACCAACACTTTCGAGTTTTTGTTGAAGCACTTCTAATGCAACTCTTTTTTCGGAAACCACCAAAGTGCTATTTTGTTGACTCAAATTTTTCCCCAGCATGTTGGCCAATACTTGCGATTTGCCCGTCCCTGGAGGACCGTGTACAACAAGATTCTTTTTTAGCAATTCCTCAAAAACGGAAAGTTGATCATTGTCTGCTGGGAATAAGGTCCGTGGTTCCCTTTTGTACAGCAATTTATTTACGTCTTCTTCAGAGAGCAAACTTTGCAAATTGGAAGAAAGGGCATTAAGTTGAGCCAAACTTTCTAATTCACGAAGAATAGTAAAGCGGTGGTGATGAAAATTACCGAAATGGTTTTTAGAAAGTACACTTAATTTGAATCCGCGATTGGTCAATTGATCATTCAGTTGGGTCCAATCAGGCTTCGAAAAATCAATTTCGGGCCAATCAAAATCGAATTGTTTTTTAAAATAAAATAAGATGAACGGATTGAGGAATGCGTCCTCATCCTCCCAAGAAATTTTGAATTTATTTTTTACTTTATCCAAAGTAATCTCCGCAGGGCACATCATTATTGGCGATTCACATTCAGCACCGTTAAATTCCCATTTGAGAATCCCTTTGGACAAACAAAAAACAGTTGTTCCACTTTCGCGAAAAATAAGCTTTGCTTTTTTGTAGGGTCTAAGAATTTCAGAATCCGAAGAAATGACAAGTTCGTTCGTTTCATCGGATAACTCGTACGTTTCCTTCTCAGAAAAATTGACAAGAATATCATTCCGATTGAAAGATTTCAAATCATCCGCAAGTTCCTGAATAATATGTGATAACGATGCTGACAAGCTATGAATTCAACTTTAAAAGTTCCGCACGAATTTAAACAAAAAAGACTGCTTTGTTATACAATACAAAACTAGTTTTGGTGAGAAATCTTGCTAAATTTGTTCAGATGAAAGAAGATAAAATAAAATTCGCTACAAAAGCGATTCATGCAGGTGTGCATCCAGATCCAACAACGGGTGCTATTATGACACCTATTTATCAAACATCAACATACGTTTTGGATGCGATAGGAGTGGATAAAGGATACAAATATTCGCGCACACAAAACCCGACAAGACATGCGCTAGAAAAGAATCTTGCTGCACTGGAAAATGGAAAATTTGGGGCTTGTTTTGGCTCGGGATTGGCCGCAATTGATTGTGTAATCAAGATGTTGAATCCGGGAGACGAAGTGATTTCAACCAACGATTTGTATGGTGGATCATATAGACTCTTCACGACAATTTATGCAAAATACGGAATCAAGTTTCATTTTGTTGGGATGGATAATGTAAGTGCAGTTGAAAAATTAGTCAATACAAATACGAAATTGATCTGGGTAGAAACACCAACCAATCCAACGTTGAATATCATTGACATTTTTGCAATGTCTAAACTGGCCCAATCAGCTGGAGCAATGCTTTGTGTAGACAATACATTTGCAACACCTTACCTTCAAAACCCATTGGATTTAGGAGCAGACATTGTCATGCACTCTGCCACAAAGTATCTTGGAGGCCATTCTGACGTTGTGATGGGTGCATTAATCACTTCTAACGAAAAAATTGCCGAGGAAATTTTCAGAATTCAGAATTCCTCTGGGGCTATTACAGCACCTATGGATTGCTTTTTGGTTTTAAGAGGAATAAAAACATTGCACTTACGGGTGCAGCGACATTGTGAAAATGGGGAGAAAATCGCTCATGTTCTTGCAGCTCATCCAAAAGTAGATAAGGTGTATTGGCCTGGATTTACGTCCCATCCAAATCATGATATTGCCAAACAACAAATGCGTGGATTCGGCGGAATGATATCGTTTACTTTGAAAGGAAACCAAATGGAAGAAGCACATAAAATTGTGTCCAAAGTGGAAATTTTTGCCCTGGCAGAATCGCTGGGTGGAGTAGAATCCTTGATCGGTCATCCGGCATCGATGACACATGGGGCCATTCCGAAAGGAGAAAGAGAAAAAACAGGAGTTGTAGATTCGCTGATACGATTGAGTGTTGGCGTAGAAGACATCGACGATTTGATTAGAGATTTAAAACAGGCATTGAATTAATAATAAGAGAATGAAACACAACAAATTTGCAGTAATTGGTGTAGGAAGGTATGGTTCAACGATAGCGAAAAGACTGGCTGAAAAGGGATCGCAGGTTTTTGCCTTTGATTACAATGAAGACAAAATTGAGTCGATTAAAGACGATGTTGCCTTTGCCGTAACCTTGGATGCGACCGACAAAAAGGCCTTGATTTCGCAATCGGTGAGTGATATGGATGCGATTGTTGTTGCTATTGGTGAAAATTTTGAAGCGACAATTTTGACCTGTGTTCACCTCTTGGATTTGAACGTAAAAAGAATCATTGCTAGAGCTAGCGGTCTTCAACAAAAATTGATTTTGGAAAAAGTAGGTGTGCATGAAATCATTATCCCAGAGGATGAGGTGGCATATGTTGTACGTGAGAAATTGATCAATCCCAGTATTTTATCGTTCCTACAGTTGCCTGACGATTACGAGATTGCTGAAATAATTGCACCCAAAGGAATCATAGGAAGAACCATTGACAACATTGAATTCAGGAATCACTACGAGTTGACCTTGGTAACCATTAAGCGTGAGTTTGAGGAAGAAAAGAACGGGGAAAAGGTTAAAGAACAGCATGTTATGGGTGTTCCTTCGAGTGATTCAAAAATTTTAGAATGCGATACTTTGGTTGTTTTTGGAACGGCGAAAAATGTCCAAAGATTCATGGATATTAACGAACTGTAGCAAAAAACAGGCTTTTAGGGTTCCCTTTTTTGTCCATTTTCAACACATTTTC
>DDBE01000015.1:0-4744 GCA_002332715.1 Flavobacteriales bacterium UBA2040 | reverse complement strand
CATTTTCAACACATTTTCGGTTTGTAATTCAATGCAACTTATGCAACTAATTCATATCTTGCAACGTTATTTAGTGAACAGAACAAAGATTCTGTTGTTATACTTTGCGACTTTATTAATACCGTTATATATGTTTAAAAAATTATTTTTACTCCTTTCTTTGTTTTTGGGTGTAAATAGCTTTGCCCAAATTAGCCGAGAGATCAATCCTCAAAACTGTCGTGAAGGCGAAAGTATTGAGTATTGTCGTCAACACGTTTTACAAAATGAATTGATGAAGGATCCTGTGTTTAAGAAACAATTCGAAAAAGACCAAGAGCAGCTGCGGAATGAAGGAGTAATTTTCGTTTCAAAAGGAAAAGGGGATATTCCAAATAAAGGAGTTATTTACCGCATTCCAGTTGTTTTTCACGTGGTGCACAATGGAGGAGATGAAAACATTTCTACAGCACAAATTAAAGATGCCTTATTCATTTTGAACAGAGATTTTGCTCGGGAAAACGCTGATGCAGATGTAGTTTACGCCCCCTTTCTGGGTATGCCAGCAGACGTTGAAATAGAATTTGTATTTGCAACTAAAGCGCCAAATGGCGCATGTTTTAGTGGTATCACGCGAACGAAAAACCCAATCACTTTTGATGGGGCGAGTGGACAAGATATTCGATCCGCTATAATTTCTGGGAATGATGTTTACAATGGCACATGGCCGGGCAACAGATATCTGAACATAATGGTATGCGATGATATTGGTGGAGCGGCAGGGTATACATATTTACCAGGATCTCAAGGGTCTTCAATGGGAAATGGAATCTATGTACTTCAAAACTACGTAGGATCTTTTGGCACTGGTAGTGTAAGCCGAAGTAGAACTTTAACGCATGAAGTCGGTCACTGGTTGAATTTGCCTCATACATGGGGGTCTGGAAATAGCCCAGGTCCTGGACAAAACAATTGTAATCAAGATGATGGGGTTAGCGACACTCCTCTGACGGCTGGGAACACGAATTGCAACGTATTTTCAAACACTTGTAATGGCGATAATTCCTTCTGGGGTTTTGATCAATTGGATAATGTAGAAAATTACATGGACTATTCTTACTGCTCAAAAATGTTCACCACGGGTCAAGCTTTGCGAATGAGAACAGCTATCACTTCTGGAGTAGGAGGAAGAAACAACGTCATTTCAGCATCAAATTTAGCGCTTGTTGGTGCGGATAGTAATTTGGTCGTGTGTAAAGCCGATTTCTTCTCTTCGAAAACAGACGTATGTATAGGTGCACAAATTGACTTTTTTGACGCTTCGTTTCATGATATTCAAGGTTGGAATTGGAGTTTCCCTGGTGGAACACCAAGTTCGTCAACGGCTGAGAATCCCATTATCGTTTATAACACACCTGGAATTTATTCGGTTACTCTTGTAGCGACAGACGGCTCTTCAAATACCCAAACGGAATTAAAAACAGGTTATGTCACCGTTCGTCCTTTTGGCTCAGTTTTACCTTATACAGAAGGGTTTGAAAATTATACAACCCTGAGCGATCCGAATTCATTTTGGAGAGCAAAGAGTGGATCGGGGAATGCTTTTGAAGTATATACAGGTACAGGTTCAGAAGGGAATAAAAGTATTCGTCTACAGAATTTTAATGAACCAGAAGGAGAAACAGATGATTTGGTTTCCAATGGCTTTGACTTAAGCAGTTTTGCGCCGACGGACACGGTTACCTTCAGTTTTAAATATGCGTATAGAAAACGAGGATCTCAAAACTATGAGGTATTGAGATTTCAAGTGTCAAAAGATTGCGGCGATGTTTGGTCGACAAGAAAAACAATAGCTGGCTCAATCTTATCAAGTGAGGTGGTGTCATCTAACTGGACCGCTCAGCCATCAGATTTTGTTCAGGTGCATGTGACGGGAATTAATCAAACGTTTTTCGTTGCGAATCTCTTAACACGATTTACTTTTGAGTCAGACGATGGGAACAATTTGTTTTTAGATCAAATCAATTTTTACTCTGGTGGACCTTCCGCATTGAATTTAAATGAAGAAGAAATTTTAAGAGAAGTGCGTTTATACCCGAACCCATCGGAAGGTGAAATTAATTTGAAATTTTATACTTTCCAAGAATCTGATGTGAACATTACCATACAAGATGTTACAGGTAAAGAACTACAACGAAATAGAATTAAAGCTTCGAATGGTGAAAACTTAGTGCTCATGGGTACAGAGAATCTTTCAGCAGGTATGTATTTCGTGCGGATTAATGCTGGGTCGTCTCAAGAGACATTGCAGTTTATTATTAAATAATATTTTTCAGACCAATTTGAAAAGAGCTCTCCATTTGAGGGCTCTTTTTTTTGAAAAAACTTTCAACAAAATTGTGTAGACAACCTTTTGTCTTTTTTGTCTTTTTATCTCTAAATTAACTCTACCTTTTGAGAAAATACGTTACCCTTTATGGCTAAGAAAAAAGAGAAAATCTACGTGTTAGATACTTCTGTACTCATTCACGATCATCAAGCAATCACTAATTTCGAAAACAACCATGTAGCAATTCCGATCACCGTATTGGAAGAATTAGATAAGTTCAAGGTTGGCAACGATTCAAAAAACTTTTCGGCTCGTGAAGTGATTCGCTTTATCGACAAATTGTCAGTTACTAGTAGTCTGCAAAATTGGATATCCTTAGGGAAAAACAAAGGAGACTTCAAAGTTATTCTTGAAACAACGCCGGCCGGATTAAATGCGGAAGACATATACGCACATGGAAAGAACGATCATAAAATCATCAATTCTGCTTTGTTTTTGAAAGAAACTGAAAAGCAGAAGGATGTTATAATGATTACCAAAGACATTAATTTACGCATTAAGGCGAAGGCCTTGGGAATAACAGCGGAAGATTATGAGACGGGCAAAGTGTCCATGAATGAATTGGAAGACGCCTCTGCACTAACAGTCGAAAATTTGGAATCGGATGTGATCCGAGAAATCTTCACCCGCGGAAAAATCGACGAAGATGGGATATTAGGCAATAGAAAAATTGCCAACGGATACTATATTTTAAAGAACGGTAAAAGCTCTTCTTTAGCGGTGTACAATCCGTTAATGGATCAGATTGAACGAATCGAGAAAGAATTCGTTTATGGTATAAAGCCGAAGAATGCTGAACAAGCTTTTGCCTTCAACGCTTTGTTAAACCCGGACATAAAGTTGGTTGCCCTTCAAGGTGTTGCTGGAACAGGGAAAACGCTTTTGGCTTTAGCTTCAGCTTTGGAGCAGTCAAAACAGTTTCACCAAGTTATTTTAGCTCGTCCGATTGTTCCCTTGTCGAACAAAGAAATCGGATTTTTACCCGGTGATGCCAGCGATAAAATTGGTCCGTATATGGAACCACTTTGGGATAATTTAAAGTTCATCAAGGCGCAATTTGGTGAGAATGAAAAGAAGCACAAAGCCATAATGGAAATGGAGGAGCAAGGGAAAATTGTGATTACTCCATTAGCTTTCATCCGTGGACGTAGTTTGTCCAACATCATGTTCATTATCGATGAAGCTCAAAATCTAACGCCACACGAGGTGAAAACGATCATCACGCGAGCCGGAGATGGCACGAAGATTATCTTTACGGGCGATTGCCACCAGATAGACACACCTTATTTGGATGAAAACAGTAATGGACTTTCGTACTTGATAGATAAGTTGAAAGGGCAGAACTTGTTTGCACACGTCAAACTAGAAAAAGGAGAACGTTCTGAATTGGCTAATTTGGCGAATGATCTATTATAGAAACAACAGATTGAAATAGATGAAGGAGCCTTTCGGGGCTCTTTTTTTTTGCGGTAAAGTTGTTTGCTACGAATGCACTAATTTCCACGAATGTATTGTGGGAAGTGCTATGTGAGGTTAAGCCACTAATTTTCACAAATGTATTGCGTATTGCGGGTGGAACTTTCCGGAAAACACCATGAAGGAAGGTATAAATATAGTTTTGACAATAGGAAATAACACCAACACCTTACACCCAACATTAGTGAAAATCCGTGGCTGTAAAAAACCACACCTTTGTGGAATTTAGGACATAAAAAAAGCGCCTTGGAGAACCAAGACGCTTTTCGTATAAAGTGTATTGAGGCTTACTCAATGATTAACTTTTTCACTAGGTTGTTTTCACCTACTTGAATATTTACAAAGTAAACTCCAGTTGGAACATTGCCTATTGAAATTGTTTCAGAATGTGCACCGTCAACTATGATAGATTTTGTTTCGTAAACTATAGCTCCAACCAAGTTTTCAACTCGGAAAGAAACGTTGCTATTTGAAATCAATTCCATATCAACTGTGAACTCACCGTTAGATGGATTCGGGAATACATTTACATCACCATTAACTAATAACTCATCAATTCCAGCAACAGTCAAAAGAATACTGTCTGTGAATGTACTAGAGCCACAATCGTTTGTGATTGTCAAAGTAACAGTGTAGGGTCCTGAAACATTATAAATGTTACCTGGATTTGCCATTGTTGAAGTATTACCATCACCAAAGTCCCACAAATATGTTGGGTTTGGACCAGTAGCTGATGTATTAGTGAACGTAGCTGTCAAATATGAAAGCGTCGACGTGAATGAAGGCACAGGCACATCATTCATAGTAAGAGTGATTGTTTCTGAACCTGATCCACAAGCATCAGTGATTGCCAATGTGTAGGCACCTCCTGTTGTTGCATAAACTGAATCAGTTGCTGCA
>DDBE01000006.1:3505-3629 GCA_002332715.1 Flavobacteriales bacterium UBA2040 | reverse complement strand
TATCTTTCAACGGAGTAATGATACTTCCTCGATTCGTATAGTCTTCTGGATTGGCCGTAAAAATGAACTTCACATCCAATGGAATGCGCAATTGGAAACCACGAATCTGTACATCACCTTCTTG
>DDBE01000006.1:0-3206 GCA_002332715.1 Flavobacteriales bacterium UBA2040 | reverse complement strand
ATATCACCTTCTTGTAAAATATTAAAAAGTGCTACTTGAATTCTGGCTTGCAAATCAGGTAATTCATTGATAACAAAGATACAACGGTTACTTCTTGGAATAATTCCATAATGTATAACACGGTAATCCGAATAACTCAATTTCAAATTCGCTGCCTTGATTGGGTCAATGTCACCAATTAAATCAGCTACCGAAACGTCAGGTGTTGCTAACTTTTCGACATACCTTTCGTCCCGTCTGAGCCATGTAATTTTCGTTTTATCTCCTTCTCCTGCAATTTTTTCTTTGGCAAACTGAGATATAGGAGCAAGCGGATCATCGTTCAACTCAGAACCTTCAACCACCGGAACAAACTCGTCTAATAAGCGAGTCAATTGTCGTGCAATCCTGGTTTTCGCTTGACCTCTTAAACCTAACAAATTAATGTTATGTCCGGATAAAATAGCACGTTCTATATCAGGAATTACAGTATCCTCATAACCAATGATTCCTTCAAAAATAGATTCTGCTTTTTGTAAAGATTGCACTAAATTTGATCGCATCTCCTCTTGAATGGATCTTGGTTCATATCCGCTTTTCTTCAACTCTCCTATTGTTGTGGGTAAATTTTTCATCTTTTAAATGTTCTCTTTTTGTTTCGTTCAAAATCTTCGAAGACAAATTCTCCGAGTCCTTGTAATGAGGTATAAAATGCTTTTCCGTTATTGTGTTCTGTAAAATCGTGCACGAATTCTTGCAAGTATGGATCCGTTGCAACCATAAATGTTGTTACAGGTATTTTCAACCTCCTTGCCGCTTTTGCGAGCGAATAGCATTTGTTTAAAATCTTTTGGTCCAAGCCAAAACTATTCTTGTAATATTTTCCATCTTCAACCAAACAAGTTGGCTTTCCATCGGTAATCATGAAAATTTGTTTATTCGCATTCTTCTTTCTTCTCAATAAATCCATAGCCAATTCTAGGCCAGCTACTGTATTCGTGTGATATGGACCAACCTTCAAATACGGCAAGTCTTTGATTTCAATTTGCCAAGCGTCGTTTCCAAATACGATTATGTCAATTGTATCTTTCGGGTATTTGCGTTTGATTAACTCAGACAAAGCCATGGCCACTTTCTTCGCAGGTGTAATTCTATCTTCACCATAAAGTATCATAGAATGAGAGATATCGATCATCAACACCGTACTCATTTGGGTTTTGTATTCGCTTTCTCGAATTACCAAATCACTTTCCTTCATCGAAAATTCGCCAATACCATTGTTGATTTGGGCATTTTTCATGGATTCTAGCATGGCGATATCTTGCATAGAATCACCAAATTGGTAATCTCTCGTGTTGCTTGAAACTTCGTCACCAATTCCACCAAATCGTGAACCGTGATCGCCACCCTTACCTTTTTTCAATTTACCAAAAATATGATCTAGGGCTTGCTGACGGATGGCTTGTTCCGTTTTGGCTGTTAACGCCATCCCTCCACTTCCCGTTTCAGGGTCATCTTTTAAATAGCCGCGGTCTTTCAGTTCTTGGATGAAATCACCAATTCCGTAATCAGGTGTTGTCAATTTATATTCCTTGTCCAATTCTCTCAGCCAAGAAATTGCTTCATCTACCTCACCACTTGTATAGGTAAGCAGCTGCTTAAAAAGGTCGAAAAGCTTTTCAAAAGGTGTTTGATTCTTTGGTATGAATTCTAGGAAACGGTATCCAATCATAATGGTTTGTAACAATTCATTGAAGTTAATTGTTTTCAACTCGCAAGAAAAAGTCTGTAATCATCTTTAACTTTTTTACATCATGAACAATCCACATGCAGTAAGTGCTATAAGAGTGACAAATTACGTAAGTAAATCCCTATATTTGAACTCTAATAAAAAACAGAGATTTGGCAAATAAAATAAAATTTGGAACAGATGGATGGCGGGCAATAATCGCTGAAGAATTTACCACTGAAAACGTAGCGAGAGTATCCATCGCAACGGCAATTTGGTTGAAGAAGAACTTCGATAGCCCAAGCGTGGTTATAGGTCATGATTGCAGATTCGCTGGAAAACTATTCATGGACGTAGCTTCTAAAGTATTCTTGTCCGAAGGAATTAAGGTTTTGATGGCAGATGAAATGGTATCGACACCCATGATTTCCTTGGCTACCAAACAATTGAAAGCTTCGATTGGTGTCGTATTAACTGCTAGTCACAATCCACCTAGTTATAACGGTTATAAACTTAAAGCGCATTATGGTGGGCCTCTTTCACCAGAAAAAGTGCAAGAAATAGAAGATATCATTCCTGAAATAAATTCAGTTGATTTAAACGCTGTTTCTCTGGAGAAAGCAATTGAATCTGGCAAACTAGAAATGCACGATTTCGAAACGCGCTACGTAGATCACGTTAAAGCAAATTTTGACTTGGATGCGATTTCAAATTCTGGATTGAACTTGATGTACGATGCCATGTATGGTGCTGGACAAAGAGTGATGCCGAGAATTTTACCAAATGTAAAATTGATGCATTGTGAGATGAACCCTTCATTTTATGGGCAACCACCAGAGCCAATTGCAAAGAATCTTATAGAATTGGAAGAATTCATCAAAAAGGATGGCACGGTGTCTTGTGGACTCGCAACAGATGGTGATGCGGATAGAATAGGATTATACAATGGAAAAGGTGAATTCATTGATTCACATCACATTATCTTGTTGTTGATTCACTATATGGTTAAATACAAGCAAATGTCAGGAAAAGTAGCCACTGCATTTTCTTGCACGCCGCGTATTAAAAAAATGGCCGATCACTATGGCTTGCCTTTTGAAGTAGTGAAAATTGGTTTTAAATACATCGCTGGCATTATGGTCGAAGAAGATGTATTAATTGGCGGCGAAGAGTCAGGTGGAATTGCAACAAAAGGTCACATTCCTGAAAGAGATGGGATTTGGATGGGTCTTATTATTTGGGAATTCATGGCCAAATCAGGAAAAACATTGGACGACTTAATTGATGAAGTGTATGCAATTGTAGGCGGATTCAAGTTCGAACGAAATGATCTTCATATAACTGAAGAATTAAAGAAAAAAATAATCGCGAAATGCGAAGCTCAAGAATACACTGAGTTTGGCGACTATAAAATCAAAGATTTACAGACCATCGATGGATTTAAATATTTCTTCGATGACGACCGTTGGTTGATGATTCGTCCTTCTGGAACAGAGCC
>DDBE01000139.1:263-6763 GCA_002332715.1 Flavobacteriales bacterium UBA2040 | reverse complement strand
TACGTCGTCTTTGAATCGTTTCAATGAACCTAATACGCCTGTGTGAACAACAATTCCATCACGAATAACACGTATTTTCGAAGAACGTTTGATAATTCCGTCCAATACAAAGACACCAGCAATCGTGCCCACTTTCGAAATATCGAACGTTTCGCGAATTTCTGCAGAACCAAGTACTTTCTCTTCGATATCTGGAGAAAGCATTCCTTCCATTGCCGCTTTGATTTCATCTATCGCTTTGTAGATAATAGAATACAATCGAACGTCAATTTCTTCTTGATCCGCTAATTTTCTTGCTCCTAAAGTCGGTCTCACTTGGAAACCGATGATAATTGCATCTGAAGCAGAAGCTAAATTCACATCTGCTTCGGAAATTGCTCCAACACCTTTGTGAACGATACGAACGGCAATTTGCTCAGTCGATAAGTTCAACAAGGCATCTGCCAAGGCTTCGATAGATCCATCAACATCCCCTTTAACGATCAAGTTCAACTCTTTAAAGTCTCCAATCGCCAAACGACGGCCGATCTCATCCAAAGTAATGTGTTTCGTTGTACGAAGTCCTTGCTCACGGTATAATTGTTCTCTTTTGGTAGCAATTGAACGTGATTCACGCTCGTCTTCCATTACATAAAACTTATCTCCGGCGCTAGGGGCTCCATTGATTCCAAGAATTGAAACTGGTGTAGAAGGTCCCGCCTCTTTAAGGTTTGCACCATGTTCATCATGCATTGCGCGAACACGGCCATGATTTCTACCTACCAACATAATATCTCCAACTTTCAAAGTTCCAGATTCAACCAACATATTGGTCACATAACCTTTTCCTTTGTCTAACGATGATTCGATAACTGTGCCCAATGCATTTTTATTTGGATTTGCTTTCAAGTCCAATAAATCTGCTTCAAGTAATATTTTTTCAAGTAATTCTTCAATGTTTAGCCCTTGTTTCGCTGAAATCTCTTGGCATTGGAATTTTCCCCCCCAATCTTCCACCAAAATATTCATATTGGACAATTGTTCTTTTACTTTATCTGGATTCGCCCCTGGTTTATCGATTTTATTAATCGCAAAAACCATAGGTACATCTGCAGCTTGCGCGTGAGAAATAGCCTCTTTCGTTTGAGGCATCACATCATCATCCGCTGCAACTATAATAACGGCAACATCCGTGACTTGTGCACCACGAGCACGCATGGCGGTAAAAGCTTCGTGACCCGGTGTATCTAAGAAAGTCAATTTACGACCGTTCTTCAATTCCACGGAGTAAGCACCAATATGCTGTGTAATTCCTCCAGCTTCACCTTCGGTAACGTTTTCGTTTCGAATTCTATCCAGCAATGATGTTTTACCATGATCAACGTGACCCATAACCGTGATAATCGGTGAACGAGGAACTAAATCTTCTGGTTTGTCTTCTACTACAGGAATAGACTCTTGTACTTCGGCAGAAACGAATTCAGTTTGGTATCCAAATTCTTCAGCAACGATTTGAATTGTTTCCGCATCCAACCTTTGGTTGATGGAAGCAAAAATTCCTAAGGTCATACAAGCTGAAATAACTTGAGTGGACTGAACGCCCATCATAGAGGCCAACTCAGAAACAGTAACGAATTCCGTCAGCTTCAAGAATCTTTCTTGCGCTTGTTGTTCCATTTCCTCCATTTCACGCTTCTGAGCGTTTACTTCACGTTTGGAACGTCGGTTTTTGGATGCTTTCGACTTACCTCCTTTATTCGAAAGTCTCGCCAAAGTATCCTTAATTTCTTTTTGGATATCTTTTTCTGTAATCTCCGCTTTGGGCGTACGATCTTTGTTGAAGCGATTGTTTCCAATTTGGGGTCTTCCGACACCTCCACCTCCACTTTTCGCGGTATCCACTTTTTTGATACGTTTTCTTTTCTTTCGATCTGCGTTATCATTCGATCTGCTGCTCGTTTTTGGTCGATCAACAGGCAATACTATCTTTCCAACTACTGTAGGCCCAGAAATCGATTTTGTTAATGCACGAATAGTTTCTATTGGTTTTACTGCGTCTTCAGGTTTTTCTTCTGACTTTGGTTTTTCAGCAATCTTTGGCTTGTTGGCTTCAAAAATTTTCTTAGATGCTTCTGCAGATGCCGCTTTTTCAGCCTCTTTGTCTTCTTTTGATTTCTTACTAGGTCGTGTCTTCGCGTTGATACTGTCTAGGTCAATTTTACCTAAAACTTTTACGTCAGATGTCGATTCAACTTTTAGTTTTTCCTCAGCTTCAACCTTAGGTTTCTCTTTCGGTTCTTCTTTTGGAGTCTCAGCAACAACTTCTACTTTCTCTTCTTCAATGACAGGATCAGGGACAACAACTGGTTCTGACGCCTTAACTGGTTCTGGTTCCTTTTCTACTGGAGCAGGTTCAGCCTCAGCACGTTGATCTCGAATAGAAATCGTTTCTCTCTTTTCACGCGTTGGAATTACTTGTTTTGTTTTTTCTTTCAAAGCTGAATCAGCGGCAAATTCTGTACAAAGCATCTCGAAATGTTCGGGTGCTAATTTTGTATTCGGATTAGAATCAACATTGATTCCTTTGGATTCCAAATGCTCCACTAAATTCTGGATCCCTACGTTGAGTTCACCTGCTGCTTTTCCTAATCTTGTTGGTCTTACCGCCATAAATAATTCTGCGTTCTTTTTTATTTTTGAAAACCCTAAATTTTCGGGTACAAATGTAAGTTTTATTACTTAAAACAGTAAAAAAACTAAACTACACCTTGAATGACTAGAACAAAAGTCAAAGTCGCGAAACCCTTTTCTTCCTTCATTCAGACCTAAAAATACTATCTTTTTTTTACTTTTCGGGGTTTCCATTCTTCAAAAACTCAATGTTCCCGCTGATTAGCTCCCAAAATGAAAAGTAAAATGGAAACTCCCTCGGCTTTATTTTTCAATGGAACCAGATGGGAATTCCCAATATTCAATTCTTGTTATTCGAACTCTGAACGAAGAATTTTCATTACTTCCTCCACTGTTTCTTGCTCTAAATCTGTTCTTTTAACGACATCTTCAACTGAAATTTCCAATACTGCTTTTGCTGTATCACATCCAATTGCTTTCAATTCGTCTATAATCCAGCTATCGATTTCATCAGAGAATTCTTCTAAATCTACATCTTCGATATCTACCTCACCATCTCTGTAAACGTCTAATTCATATCCACAAAGTTTTCCGGCCAATTTAATGTTGTGACCTCCACGACCAATTGCCAAAGAAACTTGGTCTGGTTTCAAGAATACTTTTGCTCGTCCTTCTTCTTCCGAAATTTCGATAGAAGTTATTTTCGCTGGAGACAAAGCTCTTGCGATCAACAATTGAGGATTTGCCGTGTAATTGATAACGTCGATGTTTTCGTTTTTCAACTCACGAACGATTCCGTGAATACGAGAACCTTTCATACCAACGCATGCTCCAACTGGATCAACTCGGTCGTCGTATGATTCTACGGCAACTTTCGCCCTTTCACCTGGCTCACGAACAATTTTCTTGATAGTAATCAACCCGTCAAAAACCTCAGGAACTTCTAATTCGAACAAACGCTCCAAAAACTCTGGTGCTGCGCGAGAAAGAATAATCACCGGGCTGCTGTTACGCATGTCCACTTTCGCAACTACTGTACGAACTGATTCTCCTTTTTTGAAATAATCTGAAGGAATTTGCTCCGATTTTGGTAACAACAATTCGTTTCCTTCGTCGTCCAAAATCAAAATCTCTTTCTTCCAAACTTGGTACACCTCGCCCGTAACGATTTCACCGATACGCTCTTTGTATACTTTGTACAGATTGTCTTTCTCTAATTCCATGATGCGAGAAATCAAGTTTTGACGCAATGAAAGAACGTTACGACGACCAAAGTCAGCGAATTTAAATTCTTCTGTCACTTCTTCTCCAATTTCGAAATCTGGCTCTACTTTAATTGCATCAGAGTATGCAATTTCCATATTCGGATCTTCTACTTCTCCGTCATCAACGATTTCTTTGTTCAAGAAAATCTGAACATCCCCTTTATCGATGTTTACAACGATATCGATGTGCTCATCTGTGTTGAATTTTTTCTTCAACATCGCACGAAAAACGTCCTCTAGAACGCTTTGCATTGTTTGCTTGTCGATGTTTTTTAACTCCTTAAACTCCGAAAACGAGTCAACTAATCCCAAACTATCCATGTTTGCTTATTTAAATGATATAACAATTTTTGTTTCCTTTATTTCACTCATCGGGAAATACTTTTCCTCGACAATATCTTGCTTTTTCTTTTTGCCTTCAATTTTGACGCGTTTCTCTTGGCGGATGGTCAAACCTTCTTTATCGACCTGAATCATTTCACCTTCTTCCACTGTCTTATTGTTCAACTTTACAGTTACATTTCGACCTATGTTTTTAATAAACTGAGGTAAAACACGCAAAGGTTTGTCCAATCCCGCCGATGAAACATGCAATTCAAAATCTTGTTCTTCGCGATCCAAATTGTGTTCCACATTACGAGAAACGGACATACAATCTACAATAGCTACATTACCTTCATGCTTGTCTATTTCAACATGAATAATATTATTTGTAGTTATCTTCAATGACACGACGAATAAGCCATTATCTAGCTCTGCGATGCGTTCATCTATTAATTCCGTTACTTTTTTCTTTGTAATCATTTGGCTATAAAAAGAGGGGACTGTCGTCCCCTCTTATCTTTATTGTCATTAATTTGATAATGCAAATGTACAGCTTTTTTTGCAACTAGCAAGAATTGATTGACAAAGAGCTTTTACTTTTCCGAAAGTTTAACGAAATTCGTGCTATGTTAGTCGAAATTCTAGACAAAGTTGTCTCTACTCAATTATTTGATAGAAAATTTGTTTGCGACCTTGCAGCTTGCAAAGGGGCTTGTTGTGTAAAAGGAGATTCTGGTGCACCCTTGACCTATGACGAGGTGGATCAATTGGAACAAGACTTGGATGAATATCGCCCTTATATGCGTCCTGAAGGAATTGCAGAAGTTGAAAAATCAGGTGTTTTTTACATTGATCAAGACAATGATCCCGCAACTGCCTTAATAAACGGTGGTGAATGTGCGTTTGTTTTTTTCGATGGAGATGGTACTGCAAAATGCGCCGTTGAAAAAGCGCATTCGGAAGGGAAGACGGATTTTAAAAAACCAATTTCTTGTCATTTATTTCCAATTCGAGTTAAGAAATTCGACAAAATGACTGCGCTGAATTATAGCGAATGGGATATTTGCGAACCCGCTTGTGCTTGTGGTGATAAATTGGACGTTCCTGTTTATCTCTTTTTGAAAGAGCCTATTCAACGTGCCTTTGGAGAAGAATTTTACAAGGAGTTGGACGTAGTCGGCAAATTGCTGCGCAACGAAAAATTAGATTAATGGCTGTATTGCCGGTATATATTTCCATGCTTTTTATTTTTACGGTATTTGCTACGCTTGGATTATTTATTGGGTTCTAAAAAATTCAATTTAGAAAAAAAAAGAAATTCTTTAAAAATTACACTTGTATTGTTCGGTTGGTTAACCGTCCAATTCATTTTCAATATAAAAGGCCTTTATTCCGACTTTCCAAATTCAATTCCTCCCAAAATTGCTTTATTCGGTATAGCGCATACTTCTTTGGTCATTGCTGTTCTGTTTTTCACCCATTCTGGAAGAACTTTTATCGACAGATTACCATTAAAGCAGATTACCTATTTGAATGTGGTTAGAATTCCAGTTGAAATTGTACTTTTCTCACTTGCTTTTCACCAAATGATTCCGGTGATTATGTCATTTGAAGGATTGAACTTCGATATTTTTGCAGGAACAACCGCATCATTAATCGCCTACTGCGGCTATACCAAAATGAAAATAGGACGGTCTTGGATTTTACTTTGGAATATCATCAGTTTGGGTCTTCTAATTACGATCATCATTATCGCCATTTTATCGGCTCCTTCACCTTTTCAAAAAATCATTTTTGATAGACCAGAATTCGCCTTGTTCTTTTTTCCTATCACTTGGCTGCCAACATTCGTTGTACCGATGGTGTTATCTGGCCATTTCGGAAGTATTCACCGATTAGTTAAGAGGAAAGAAACAAATGAAAATTAGCCACCATTTTCATAATTAAACGTCACTAAATTATAACGTTAAACATACATTCGAAAATTCGAATCAATATTATAAATTTGAACTATTATTTAGATTAATTTTAGGAGAAATGAAATACCTTTTATTGGCCGTTATTAGCTTATTTAGTGCAAAACTATTCAGTCAAAACCTTGTTCCCGACCCGGGATTTGAAAACTGGAATGGTACTTCTGGTTTTTACATGGCGCCTCTTTTCGATTGGAATACGGCGGCCAATACACCTGATCATCATCATCAATCTAATCCGATTGGTAATAACTTAACAAGTGCGGACCCTTCACAACCCTTATTGAATAACGGAAATACTGGGCACGGTGCTGTTTATGCAGGACTG
>DDBE01000139.1:0-214 GCA_002332715.1 Flavobacteriales bacterium UBA2040 | reverse complement strand
CAGTCAAAACCTTGTTCCCGACCCAGGATTTGAAAACTGGAATGGAACTTCTGGCTTTTTTATGGCACCACTTTTCGATTGGAATACAGCGGCCAATACACCAGACCATCACCACCAATCCAATCCGATTGGTAATAACCTGACTAGTGCAGACCCTTCACAGCCTTTGTTGAATAACGGAAACACGGGACACGGTGCTGTTTATGCAGGACTG
>DDBE01000188.1 GCA_002332715.1 Flavobacteriales bacterium UBA2040 | reverse complement strand
GATTACTGATTACCTTCGGTGCTGCTTCGCGGTGACGGGTTCCTCATTTGTAAAACGTTGATTGAGCGGAGTCGAAAGCAACGTTTTATCTATTTATCTCAGTCGATTTAGTGAATCTAAAAGTTTCTTATCACGATTGATTCCTGTGTTGGCCAAAAATACGAATGGAAAACCAATGATTAAAAAGATCAAGCCCATACCCATTTCACGACTTGTAATGTCATTTAACACTTGCGAATCGCCGATATAAAAGAATACCATTACACTAATCAAAACTGCAAAGTAGGCGTAAAACAACATTCGGCCAAAACGGTGTTGACGTTTTAAATCTTTGAAGCTAATCAGAGTTACCAATGCGATCAAAAGTAAGCCTGCGCCGACCATGTATCCCATGAAAGATTCTGTGTTTACTAATTTATCATCCACCAAATCGTGTTGAGTGACACCAAAAGAAGAAACTTTATACCTCATGGTTTCCGACAAATAGGAAAACAACGTGTTGCCTGCAGTCACCATGCTAAGGCAAATTATTGCTGCGAGCACATATAGGGTTTGAATTCGTTGAATCATTTTTTCAAATCTTTGTTGCAAAAGTACGGAACTAATCGTGCATTCGAGCGATGAAATCTTACTTCTTTATCAAATCATAGCGCAAGGAACCTAAGGTCGTTTTTCCATGAGTGTTATGAAATCTCAATCGGAGCGAGTCTGCTGAATGTATTTCTTCCGTGAAAACCAGATCACTTTGAATAGGTGTGGACTCATGTAAACAAGGTATTCGCATCCCGATAAAATCGACTGTAATTTCCTTCCATTCACCGTTAGAATAAACATCATAAATAAACCAGGGCACATTGTTATGGTCGCTAATGGTAACGTTGGAATTCACTCTCAGGCCTGCCAAATTGGCAAAGGAAGAATCGATTTTTTTTTGAAAAACAGGTACGATCAGCATGTGTTCTAAAGTAAAATTACCCGGTTTTAATTTTGGTGTTCCCGTGAAATCCTTCGTTAATTGATTATAATTCCAATAACTAGTTTCAAGCGATTTTTGATTGAGCTTCATGGGTTCATCGATATGGAAAATCCATTGAAAGCGAATATCTTTTTTTAGAAATATGCGCCAAAAACGCTCTTTATTCATTTCAGCAAAATGTAGAATTCCGGTGTCCATTTGTATCGTCAAAATGAAATGGAAATAAATACAAAATGCTACAATAGGTATTGATACAATCCTCAGCCAAGGTCTAACGAATTGAAAAAGAAACGCTAAACCTAGAATGAAAAACAAGGAAACGTCGACAAAGGGACGCATTCCGAGACTTCCTCCGTACCACCAATTCCACCATGAAGCTGTGACGTACGTGAAAACGAGAAGGAATATCAAGATAATTTTACTCGCTGATTTGTGTTTCTTCCAAAAGAAAATGTAGCCTAAAAGACTAATGAAGGTAAGAGGAGCGTACATAAATAATCCTTTACGGAATCCAAACAAAACTTCAATAAATGGAGGTTTGTTCCAATTCGAGAAACTTTCGTTTTGGTAAATGTTGAATCCGATTTTTCCCGTCTGGTAATAGACGTTCATGATTTGCAAGCCGATTACAGCCACAAAAACTAGAACTGTTGGTATTAAATATTTTAACTTTTTGAAGAGATTCGTTACCAAAAATTGCCAAGCCTCTTTGAGATTTGCGAAAAACGCAAAATAAAGCAAGAAAACGATTCCATTGCTTGGACGCAACAAAATCACCATGGCAAAACTAAAAGAGACGAGTAAAAGCCACTTTAATGTCCAGGTTTCGCGCCAACGAATCAAGCTATAAACGAAAAAGGAAATGGCAGCAAATGAATATCCATGCGCGGTAAGCGGATCATTGATGGTATAATAGAGTAGTGGAGTACCCAAGGCTATGACTCCGCACGCAACCGCTGAGAACCAAGGAGTGATTCGAAAGTGCAATAAAATTAAATACGTCAACCATAAACCCAGCAGTAAAAAACACATGGCGCCCATAGCCACTGCTCGTTGATAGGGTAAACTATATCCATCCGAAGGAAATTCTGGGCCGTGTAACCAATGAGCAGCAAGAAAGAAAGGCGACTGACATACGGCAACCCCAACAAAATATTTATTCACGCGTCCGTTTCTATCTTCGGGCAGGTTGCCAAATTCGCCCATTTTTGCATCTGGGTATCGATTGACCATCTTTTCGATAAAGTGATATCGATTTTCATCGTAAATGAAGATTTGTGGTAAATAGGCATAATAACCAGAACCATCTGAGCGAACAATTGGTCGAAAAGTTTTCTCTTTATTGGACCATTGATGCCATTTTTCGCTTTGCTTTTTGGCAACAATCAGAACAGAAAAAAGCAGGACGAAAAGCGCAACGTTTTTGTGTTGCAAAATTAGTTTGACCTTTTCCCAACTGCTAGTTGTAGGCATTTTGGATCAAATAAAAGTCGAGAAGTACAAGTGCCGACATGGCTTCAACGATAGGAACTGCACGAGGAACAACACAAGCGTCATGTCGGCCTTTACCAGCAAATGTCGTTGCATTACCTTCAGAATCAATTGTGTTTTGTTCTTTTACAATCGTAGCGACTGGTTTGAATGCTACACGGAAATAGATTGGCTGACCGTTCGAAATACCACCTAAGGTCCCAGCTGCATTGTTGCTCGTTGGATTTCCATCAGAATCAAATGTATCGTTGTGTTCACCACCGTTCATTTCCACGGCTCCAAATCCTTCGCCAAATTCAATTCCTTTTACCGCATTAATGGATAACATGGCTTTGCCTAATTCAGCAGGTAATTTATCAAAAACAGGCTCGCCTAATCCAACTGGAACATGGACGATTTTACAAGCTATGCATCCGCCAATCGAATCACCATTTTTCTTCGT
>DDBE01000131.1:1052-9630 GCA_002332715.1 Flavobacteriales bacterium UBA2040 | reverse complement strand
TCGATCCAAATGTTCAAGATGAATTAACATACGTTTTGCGTTTCCAAAATACGGGAACAGCGCCAGCGCAAGATGTGTACATAATAGATTCATTAAGTTCTTTATTGGATTGGTCTACAATCAAAGTGATTTCAACTTCGCATAACATGCAGTTGGTTGATCTTGGAAATGGAGTGATGAAATTCAACTTCCCAGGAATCTGGTTACCCGATAGCACGACAAACGAGGCTCTTTCTCACGGAGATGTAGTTTTCTCTATCAAAGAAAATGCAAATAATGGAGTAGGGACGACGATAGAAAATACAGGATTCATTTACTTTGATTGGAATCCAGCTATCGTAACAAATACAACAACCAATACCAACGCATTCTTAGGATTAGCGGATGTTGAAGTGAATGAAGTTAGCGTTTCGCCAAATCCTTTCTCTGGAATGGTTAAAGTGGCTTCTTCAAAAAGAATTGACAAAGTTTCAGTTGTAGACATCACCGGAAAAGTGGTATTCGAAGCTGATGTTAATGGATTCAATACGCAATTGGAGTTGAATAATCTTACTCAAGGTATGTATTTAGTTCGCGTATTCTCAGGAAGTGAAGTTTCAACAGAAAGAATAGTGAAGAAATAATACTGATTTTAGTTTTTTAAAGCCGTGAGTTACAGCTTACGGCTTTTTTATTGCAATTTTTTAAAGGATTTGTTCATTTCAGAGGGGGTGAGTTGATAAAAAGTAACATTTTTTAGAGTATACCCCCTTAAAATGATGTACATTTACCAAAATTCTTATAAAAACAAGAAATGGCGACAAAAAGAATGCAAGCGTATCAAGATGTGATGAGTAGAACCTCTCGCAAACTTCAATTTGATGGTAAAATATCAGAAGTATTTGGTGAAAACGTATTTCATGTAGAAATAATGCGTGAATATTTGCCAAGTGAGGCGTACAAGTCCATGATGGAATCTATTCAAAGCGGAACTCGATTGGATAGAAAAATTGCAGATCAAGTAGCATCTGCTATGAAAGATTGGGCAATCACCAAAGGTGCAACTCATTACACGCACTGGTTTCAGCCATTAACAGGTTCAACAGCTGAGAAACACGATGCTTTCTTTAAACCAGTAGGACCAGGAAGAGCAATTGAACGATTTGATGGAGATTTATTAGTGCAACAGGAGCCAGATGCATCTTCTTTTCCGAATGGAGGAATAAGAAATACATTTGAAGCTCGTGGATATACCGCTTGGGATCCATCTTCTCCGGCTTTTGTAATTAGTAAAACACTTTGTATACCAACGATATTTATTTCCTACACTGGAGAGGCATTAGATTATAAAATGCCTTTATTGAAAGCTTTGCATGCAGTAGATGAGGCTGCAACTGAAGTTTGTCAATTGTTTGATAAAAATGTGGCAAAAGTTCACGCTACATTGGGATGGGAACAAGAATATTTTTTAATTGATTCCGCTTTATATAATGCACGTCCCGATATCATGATGACGGGTAGAGCACTTTTTGGTCATGCTCCGGCAAAAGGACAACAGTTGGACGATCATTACTTTGGTTCAATTCCGGAAAGAGCGACCGATTTTATGCGCGAGTTCGAATACGAATCTATCCGTTTGGGCATTCCAGTAACGACACGTCACAATGAGGTGGCACCAAATCAATTTGAGTGTGCGCCTATTTTCGAAGAATGTAATTTAGCAAACGACCACAACCTTTTGTTAATGGACATTATGGAGAAAGTGGCCAGAAAACATAATTTTCATGTTTTATTGCACGAGAAACCATTTGCAGGAGTGAACGGTTCAGGAAAACACAACAACTGGGCATTAGCAACAGATACAGGTGTAAACTTGATGGCACCAGGAAAGAATCCGAAGTCAAATCTTCAGTTTTTAACATTTTTCGTTAATACAATCAAAGCGTTGCATGACAACGCCGATTTACTTCGAGCTTGTATTGCAGGTGCAGGAAATGATCACCGTTTAGGAGCCAACGAAGCACCTCCGGCAATTATTTCGGCCTTTATTGGTTCGCAATTGACTGAAGCTTTGGATAATCTTGAAAAAAACGTCAAAGCTGGTAAAATGACTCCTGAAGAGAAAACGGAGTTGAAATTGAACATTGGCAAGATTCCACAAATCATATTAGATAATACAGATCGTAACAGAACTTCACCTTTTGCATTTACGGGAAATAAATTTGAATTCCGTGCAGTAGGTTCATCTGCCAATTGTGCTTCGGCAATGATCGTTTTGAATACCATCATAGCGAATCAGCTAAAATTGTACAAAAAAGCAGTAGATGCTAGAATCGCTAAGGGCGAAGGCAAAGATGAAGCCATTATCAAAGAATTACAAGTTGCAATCACAGCCTCAAAAAAGATTCGTTTCGAAGGAAATGGATATAGTGAGGAATGGGTGAAAGAAGCGAAGAGACGTGGTTTGTCTAATTTGAAAGACACGCCAAGTGCATTGAAAGTCTGGGGAGATAAAAAAGTATCCCAATTGTTCGATGATCTGGGGGTTTTAACTCCGCGAGAATTACATGCTCGCCAAGAAATCGAATATGAAGTATACATTTACAAAATTCAAATTGAAGCTCGATTGATGGGCGATTTGGCTTTGAATCATATTTTACCCGCAGTTATTGATTACCAAAACAAGTTATTGATCAATGTGCAAGGTATGTTTGACGTACTTGGTGACAAACAAGCAAAAGTCGCTTGTGATGCACAATTGGATTTATTGATGAGAACTTCACTTCATATGAATAAAATGAAGGATTCATGCGACAAGATGTTGGTCGATCGTAAAGACGCCAATAAAATTGAAGACATAGAGAAGAAAGCACGTGTATACTGTGATAAAGTAAAAGCGCACTTTGACGAAATCAGATATCATGCAGATAAATTAGAAATCCTAGTTGACGATGAATCATGGCCTTTGCCTAAATTCAGAGAGATGCTTTGGACTAGATAATTTACATTACAACCAATTCAAAACGGAGTTCTTTATGGACTCCGTTTTTTTGTTTTTAATCTCTTGATGGTTTGTAATAATTTCCTAATTTTGCCTTATCTAAAACAATTCTAAATAAGCATGAAAGTCATAATTGCAGATAACAACGATATCGTTCTAGTAGGTCTGCAAAGTATACTTCATGCAGAGAATGGAATTGATGTCGTTGGAGAGGCGAGAAGTGCCGACCAATTGTTCTCTATCCTTAAGCAATTCGAAACCGATATTGTTCTTATGGATTATACGGCCTTTGGTTTTGATATAGATGTTATCCCAAAGATTAAATCAAAATATCCCAAGGTGCATATTCTTGCAATTACACCGGAACAATCGGCTCAGACCTTGGTTCATGCTTTGCGCAGTGGTGTAATTTCTTATATCAAAAAAGATTGTGCTGTTGGAGAAATAGTTGATGCGGTGCGAGAAACGGGGAGAGGTTCTAAATTCTTTTGTGGACAGATTCTTGAAACAATAAAACAAGCTTCCATTGATGTAAATGACATGGATTTGGATTCGTTTACTTGCGAACCCATATTATTGACAGAAAGAGAAAGCGAAATCATTGTTTTCATATCTGAAGGTTATACCAATATGCAAATTGCTGAGAAATTATTTCTGAGCAGTCATACGGTCAATACTCATAGAAAGAATGTTATGGCAAAACTTGGTGTTAAAAACACGGCTGGAATTGTTATGTATGCCGTTAAAATGAATTTTATTAAACCGAACAAGTTCTTGTTTAGTTCCGAGGCGAATTAATTTCCTGATCGTTTTCCTTAGCCAGATAGGTGAAAATCAGAAAGAGGACAAAAAATTTTCCAGATGAAGAAGAGGTAATAAATCTAATGCGTGATGGTTAAGCGGAATATTAACATACTGATGATCAGTGCCGATATTATTGCCAAGCGAGTTGTAAACCGATTCGGTATCATCTTTACTTTTGTGTTATTTTGTTAACGATAACTATCAGTTCAAGGTGCTATTTTATTTGTTTTTGAGGGATTAAATTGAACGATGATTTTAATAACATCGAATTCTTAAAATCTCTTGAAAATAAAGTAGAATCTTCTTGTTATATTTGTCCGTAGAATAAAAATTCAGGTAGAGATGGCAACCAAAGCTCCAAAAAGCCCCAAGGCGACTAAAATGAAAAATAAAGACGCGAAAGGGACGAAATTTTCGAAAGAAACATATTTGAAATGGTATAAAGACATGTTGTTGATCCGCAAGTTTGAGGAGAAAACAGGTCAATTATATATACAACAAAAGTTTGGTGGATTTTGCCACTTGTATATAGGACAAGAAGCTATCGTGGCAGGTACTGCAAGCGCTTGCGTCAAAGGCGATAAACACATGACGGCTTACCGAGATCATGCGCATCCAATAGCTTTGGGAACTGATCCTAGAATATTAATGGCTGAACTTTACGGACGATCTACTGGTTGTTCCAAAGGGAAAGGTGGTTCAATGCACTTTTTCGATAAGGAAGTTGGTTTCATGGGCGGTCACGGAATCGTTGGCGCTCAAATAGCGATGGGAGCAGGTGTTGGCTTTGCTGAGAAATATTCCGGAAGTAAAAACGTTGCTGTCGTTTCAATGGGAGATGGTGCTGTTCGTCAAGGAGCATTGCACGAAACATTCAACATGGCCATGCTTTGGAAATTACCGATTGTATTTATTATCGAAAATAATAATTATGCAATGGGAACGTCTGTTCAACGTACTACAAATGTGCAAGATTTATCAAAAATTGGGGTGTCATATGAAATGCCATCGAAGGTGGTGAACGGTATGCGACCTGAATCAGTTCATGAAGCTATTGCTGAAGCAGCTGAAAGAGGACGAAAAGGTGACGGTCCAACATTATTAGATATAAGAACATATCGATATAAAGGGCATTCGATGTCAGATCCTCAAAAATATCGTTCGAAAGAAGAGGTTGCTGAATGGCAGGAACAAGACCCAATTGAACATTGTTTGCGTGTTATTCAAGACAACAAATGGATGACGGCGAAACAAATTGAAGAAGTTTCAGATTGGGTGAAAAAGGAAGTAGACGAATCGGTGAAGTTTGCTGAGGACTCTCCGTATCCAGAAGGAAAAGATTTGTACGACGATATCTACAAAGAACCAGATTATCCTTATATAGTTGAATATTAATCAAGTTAGAAGAAATTAGAATGGCTGAAATTATATACATGCCCAAATTGAGCGACACCATGACTGAAGGTGTTGTTGCGGAATGGTCTAAAAAAGTTGGAGATTCTGTGGCTTCCGGAGAAGTTTTGGCGGAAATAGAAACCGACAAAGCAACTATGGAGTTTGAATCTTTTTACGATGGTGTTTTATTGCACATAGGTGTCGAAAAAGGTCAAGGTGCCCCAGTAAATTCTGTTTTAGCAATTATCGGCGAAAAAGGTGAGGATGTAAAAAAGATTCTAGCCAACGCTACTCCAGATGGTGATGCGCCAAAAGTTGAAGAAGCTCCTAAAACGGAAGAAGTTAAAGCAGAACCAACTCTAGTAACAGTTGCAGAAAAACCTGTTGTTCAAGTTTCAGTGCCAAAACTAGTCTTTTCCGATTCAAGTGCAAACGGCCGTATTTTAGCGAGTCCATTAGCGAAGAAATTAGCAGAAGAAAAAGGAATTGATATTAGTCAAGTTCAAGGAACGGGAGAAGGTGGAAGAATTGTAAAAGCAGATGTTGATCACTACGTGCCTTACGCAGGTGCTAGTAGACGAGGTTTTTCAGTAGTTAGCGCAGAAAATTATACAGATGAGCCAATTTCTCAAATGCGTAAAACAATTGCGCGTAGATTGGCAGAAAGTAAGTTTACAGCGCCGCACTTTTATTTAAATTTAGAAATAGACATGGACAATGCTATTTCAGCTAGAAAGCAAATGAATGCTTCTGGCGAATTGAAAATCTCATTCAATGATATGGTGGTTAAAGCGGTTGCAATGTCGCTTAGAGAGCACCCGAATGTGAATAGTGCTTGGTTAGGTGACGTCATCCGTCGAAATCAACATGTGCACATTGGTGTTGCTGTTGCTGTTGAAGACGGATTACTCGTTCCTGTTGTGCGTTTTGCAGATTCGAAAGGATTTGCCCAGATAGGTGATGAGGTTCGAGAATTGGCAAAGAAAGCAAAAGATAAAAAACTTCAACCAGCTGAATGGGAGGGGAATACATTCACAATTTCTAATTTAGGAATGTTTGGAATTGACTCGTTCACAGCGATTGTTAATCCACCAGATGCATGCATTATGGCAATAGGTGGAATAAAAGAAGTTCCAGTTGTTCGCGAGGGACAAATTGTACCAGGAAACGTTATGATGGTTACCTTGTCATGTGATCATAGAGTAGTCGATGGAGCAACGGGCGCTGCCTTCCTTCAGACTTTCAAAACGTACATGGAAAATCCAGTTACGATGTTGATTTAAGAAAATAGAATTGTTAAAATACAAAGCCGGGTTTTTACTCGGCTTTTTTTATGGAAACGAATTAATGTTCTTGATGATAAATGGGTGTTTTTTCGCCAGCATTCACTTCTACTTCCAAGGTGTTTTCAGAAGGAGGGATGGGACATGAATATCGGTGAGAGTATGCGCAATAGGGATTATAACATTGATTAAAGTCAATTTCTAGGACTGTATCTTTTTTATGAATGTAGGTGTCAATATATCGCCCGCCTCCATATGTCGTTATACCAGAAGTCTCGTCTCGAAATGGGATGAAAAAGTAGTTTTTAAACCCTTTCTTTTTGCGTAATTCCATGTTTTGGTAAACTGTTAATCTGTATTCTAGACTATTGATGGAAAAAGTGATATATCCGAATCTGCGATATATAGGTTCTCGCTCTGTGGAAGTTGGCATTTTAAATTTTTTCCCTTTGTCTATGGTCCAAGTTGCTTTAATTCGAAAGTTGGTGTCCACATCGAAGTAATCGACACTTTTGAAATCTTTCAGATCGGCGGGAGTTAAAACTCCACCTTCAGCGTCTTGAAGGTGTTCTTGCTTTATTTTTCGCTCTTGCCGAAGAGAATCAATATATTTATCTTGTCCAAAACCAACGGAGGATATAAAAATTAAAAGAAGTAAAATAGCTCTCATCTTACTCCAAATAGTTTACTTCCTATCCTAACCATAGTACTGCCTTGTTCAATAGCTAATTCGTAATCTCCACTCATGCCCATAGAGATTTCTTTAAAATTATCATTGAACTTAAAATAATGACTTTTTATTACATTGAAGTAACTGTCCAAAGTCTGAAATTCATCGCGAATTTGGTCTTTATTGTCAACAAAACTGGCCATTCCCATTACACCAATGATAGAAATGTTTCTCATTTCAATAAAGGTTTTCGATTCAAGGATTTCTTGCGCTTCTTCGAAATTCAATCCGTATTTCGAATCTTCTTGCGCAATATGAAACTGAAGTAAACAAGATATGACTCTATTGTTCTTGATGGCTTCCTTATTGATTTCTTTCAATAATTTCAAGCTATCTACAGCGTGAATCAAATGGACGAAAGGAGCTATGTACTTTACCTTGTTTGTTTGTAGATGGCCGATTAAATGCCAACGAATGTCTTTTGGAAGTTTTTCGTATTTGTCCACCAATTCTTGAACCTTGTTTTCACCAAAATCTCTTTGTCCTAGATTGTATTTTGATTGAATGTCTTCCTCTGGTTTTGTTTTAGAAACAGCAATCAGAGTCACATTCTCAGGCAAGCTTTTTACAAATTCAATAAAATCTACATCTTTCATTCGTTCAAAGAATAAATTGTCAAGCCACTGCGCATTTTAGGTTCAACCCAAGTAGATTTAGGAGGCATGTTTAGTCCTGCGTCTGCTACTTTTTTCACTTCTTCTATACTCGCAGGGTGGAGTAAAAAGGCGATTTCAAATTTCCCGCTATCAATAGCATCAATCATTTTCTGAATGGGTTCATTTCCCGGAATAAACTCTACTTGATCCGATGTTTTGAGATCAATAATACCAAAAACCGGCTTCAGTATCAGATCTGAGAGAATGAATGAATCAAGTCTTTCGACTGGATCCTGATCGTTAATGAAATGAAGATTAGGACTTAATTTTAGCCAAGTTTTTTCCATATATATATGGATGTCGTGCTTCTTTGTGGGAAGTTGTGCATGTGGTAAAATAGATAGACTTCCTTCAGTGGATAATATGGCCATGAGCCCCTTTAGATCAAGGCCATTTGCTGATTTCAATAGACGATGAAACGCTGCAATTTGCACTTCACGTTCATCGACAAGGTATCCTAGAAAATAGTCGGCAGCTGAAGGATAGGCAGCTCCTTTTTGGCGTAATTGTTGGGTATAGCGCGCTGAAGAGGCAGAGCGGTGATGTCCGTCTGCAATGTAAAGAGAGGGGACTTTCTCAAAAGCTTCACAAACAACTCCAGAATCTTCAGGACTCAACAACCAAACCTCATGTGTGATACAATCGGTTGTAGTGAATTCGTATTCTGGACGTGTATCAAGATATTTATCAATCATTTGTTGGATTGGAGCTTGTCCTTCATAGGTCAGTA
>DDBE01000131.1:0-690 GCA_002332715.1 Flavobacteriales bacterium UBA2040 | reverse complement strand
CCTAGCAGTTAGCGTTTGCTCGTGAATCTTGATTTGACCACACAGGTAGTCATCTACACTGACTCCGGCAAAAAAACCAGAAATTGAAAAACCTGATTTTGATTGTCGGTAAATATAAAGATGTGTTTGTTGGTCTCTAATTAATATACCTTTTGCAATAAATTCATTGAATCTTTGCTTGACTTGTAAAAAACGATCAGTGGAGTTGGGTTTTGTTTTAAATTGCGCACCAAATTCTGGATTAATGATGTGCAAAAAAGTAAAGGGATTATCTTCTAACTTGGCTTTGAGCACGTTCTTTTTGTAGGAATAATAGGGCCTTGTTGCCACTAGATGAACTTTACTCCGAACTGGACGAATACCGTTAAAAGCCCTGATCTTTGCCATTTCAAAATTTATAACTGATACCTAGACTTGGTAGTACCGGGAACTGGTAGATGATTTCGTTTGTAACACGATTGACATAGAAAATATTGTTCCTGTTATATGCGTTGGTTACACCTAATACGATTTCTAGATTTGCTTTATTTTTTGTTTGAATACTATGTTTCACAGTAATATCAAGTCGATGATAAGCGGGTAATCTTTGTGAGTTAAAAGTACCTAGTAATGTTGCGATACTATTTGGATTATTCGTGACATAATCTGTAGTTAATCCTTCTCCAAAATTTTCAAGTTGGTAGTAACCAG
>DDBE01000099.1 GCA_002332715.1 Flavobacteriales bacterium UBA2040 | reverse complement strand
TGATTTACGACAATTATGGTTTTGACACAGAGATTCTTGCTGCGTCAGTGCGTCACCCGATGCATATCATTCAATGTGCAGAAATAGGTGCAGATGTGATGACAGGACCGTTAAAAGTAATAAAATCATTGGCAAATCATCCACTTACGGATTCAGGACTAGCGCAGTTCTTGGCGGATCACGCGAAAGGAATAGCTTAATTGCTAATTATAAATGTTTGAATTACGAATTCATAAATCGTAATTCGTAATTCATTAATTCTTAATTAATCAGCCGTAATTACCTTTTTTCGCAATTCAATAAACTCTTGAATCTTCTCATTCTCAATAAGGACAGTGAGATTATAGTACGCCAATTTCCATTTTCCTTTTTCTTTTACAATAATTCCAGAGCCACGACAGTCTTCCATCCATGTGGTCAAATTTTCGTCGAACCAAGCAATTTTCTTGTTTTTTGAGAACACCCATTCCCTGTCAATTACTTTGAAATCCCATGCTTGGCCCGCATCGAAATAGGGTTTGCTAAATTCTGAAAACTGCTTCTTTGTCCATCGTTCTCCAGGTGCAGTGCCAAGAAAGACGAAATCATCATTCATCAAACCGAAGTAATCATCAAAATTAGCATCACCGGCGGCTTGGTGCCATCCATTAACTAGTTCATCCAACAAGATTTTTTTTGGAGTATTTCTCGGAGAAACAAACGACAACCCTATAAGGGCAAAAAGTAAAATTATACGCATAAAAAAAACCGCCTTGATAGTTCAAGACGGTTTAAATATAATCGTTTTGGGATTAATACCCTTTCACTTTATACATTGCTTTTGCAGCTTTAACTGCATTTTTAATGTTGATTACAGAACCTGTTACAGATAATGTAGCGAAATCAACTTTCTCCTCTGAACCAGGCTGTGTAAAAGATTTTCCTTTATAAGACTTAGCTGAAGTCAAAAGAATATCTTGAACTTCTGCCATTGTTAATTTCGGGAAATATGACTTAATAAATGCAGCCGCACCTGAAACCGCAGGACAAGCCATTGAAGTTCCGTTATATGTATCATACTCACTTTGAGGAACTGTGCTGTAGATTTGGTAACCTGGAGCAAAAACGTCTACTTTCGTTTGAGAATAATTCGAGAAATCAGCTGCCAAAGAACCTTTTTGATCTTTCTTGTTGTACGTTGAAGCACCAATTGTTAAAAATAATTTCGCTGGCGCAGCTTGGAACGCATATTGGTTTGTTGGGAAATTCGGTTTTTCATCCAAATTACTTCCGTCGTTTCCAGCTGCGTGAATACACAATACACCTTTTGATGCCGCATATTCGAAAGCTGCTGCCAACTCTTTTTGGTGCGGAGAATAGCTTTTTCCGAATGACATGTTGATGATTTGAGCTCCATTGTCAACTGCGTAGCGAATGGCCAATGCAACATCTTTATCCGCTTCATCTCCATTTGGAACGGCTCTCAAACCCATAATCAATATATTTGAAGCAACACCGTCACCTCCTAAACCGTTCTTACGATTCGCTGTAATAATTCCAGAAACGTGTGTTCCGTGACCCGCACTTGGACCTTCAATATCATTGTTTCCGTAATTCGTGTCAGAAAAATCGTTGGGGTCATCACCAATAATCTTTCTTTCATCAAATTCAACATTCAGGTTATAATCAACCATATCTTGAATTTGTTTTTTCTGACCGTTGACAACATCCATTGATAATTCACCAGAAAGAATAGCCATTGCCGTTCCTTTCAACTGAGCATCTTGTTCGTTTTCTGTTTTCCATTTTTTCAAGTCCTTCATTGTGTAATCTTTCTTACCCAATTTTTCTTCCACTTGACTTGGAACGGCGTCAATAATTCTTGGCAACATATCGAAATATGCCAAGTATTGGTTATACTTTGCTAAATCAGCCTCAACGTTAACTTTCGCCGTTTGATAGATTTTATATTCTTCTTTTTCTTCAGCGTTTAGGGAGTTTTCATCGGCATTTTCGTACTTCTTTCCCCAATCACGAACGATACGAGTCATTTCTAGTGTGCAATCATCCACATGCTCCCCTTTTGCGTTTCCTAAATAATTCCAACCATGGATATCATCGATGTAACCGTTTTTGTCATCATCAATTCCATTTCCTGGAATTTCATTTGAATTCGTCCAGATCTTTCCTGTCAAATCTTCATGCTCAATGTCAACACCATTATCAATAACAGCTACAATAACTGTTTCTGATTTCATTTTCTTTACTTTCTTGGTTGCTTTGTCTGTATACATTCCTGAACCACCTTTGTTATACCAATTGGCCGTTTTTGGAATTTCTTGAGCAAAAAAGTTGAAACCGAAGGACAACACGACGGATACTAAAATTGTTTTTTTAATCATTCGTAAAATTTTGATTCGTAAAAGTTTAAAATTCTATTCTAATTCTTCGCTAAATTATGGTTTTTTAGCTTAATTTTATAATAAACCATCAATTAATAATGAGCACAACACACCTTTTCAACAGCCTGATTCTTACCTTTTTTTGCACGTCTATTTCCTTTTCGCAAGGCATTGGTTTCGATAAGGTATTGAAGGAACATCCCAATGCACCAACCACTTTTTGCATTGACAATACAGTAAAAAACCGTGTGCTTTTGGAAAAAGAAAACATTTTTTTAAAGTATGAGAGTACCGATTGGCTCTTCATCACCACCACTCCTACTTGGATTTCAGACAAAATGAAGACAAAAGAATTAATTGTCTTTCATTTTGAATTTGCACCACCTGCTTTATTGAATGACACGGTTCGAGGTCATCATTCTGCAGATTCGGTTCATATGGGAGTCGGAGGGCTCACTTCAGCTTATACTGGAAAGAATGTATTGATTGGTTTTGTAGACACTGGATTGGATTACAACCATCCCGATTTTTTGGATACAACTGGAAAAACAAGAGTTTTAAGATATTGGGACCATAGTATGACAGGGCCTAACTCACCGATGCCCTACAACTACGGCCAAGAGTGGGATAGCACAGACATTAATAACGGAACAATTACCAGCATGGACAACAGTGCTCATGGCACAACTGTGGCTGGCTGTGCTGCTGGAAATGGAATGGCCAATGGGACAAATAAAGGAATAGCTCCAGATGCCAATATCGTCATCGTTGAGACAAATTTCCAGCTGCCCAACTGGACATTAACAGTAGCTGATGCTTGTGATTACATCTTTAAAATTGCGGATGAATACAACATGCCTGCAGTCGTAAACTTGAGTATTGGTTCTTATTTAGGCAGTCATGACGGAAACGACCCCGCATCAGATTACATGGAAGGATTGGTCAACGCTCAGCCAGGTAGAATTATCGTTTGTGCAGCAGGAAATTCGGGTCAATGGGGGAAATATCATGTTAATGGAAATGTGAGCTCAGACACTACTTTCACTTGGTTCGAGAACAATCCGAGTGGTCAACTTGGGGCAAATACAATCTATTTTGATTATTGGACGGATACTACAACTGCACATACCATTGATTTTGCGTTCGGAGCGGATAAAACAAGTCCTAATTTCTCTTTAAGAGGAACAACGACATTTCAAAATTCATATGACAGCTTTGGTACTAATCCTATTTACGATACCATTTTCAATTCTAGTGGTCAGCAAATTGCCGCTATGGAAATCTACAAGGAAATAGAAGGCCCAAACTTTCATATGGAAGTACTTTTCACAAGTGTAGACTCTACAAGCTATTTCTATCGATTTATGACCAAGGGCTCTGGTAACTACGATTTATGGAGTGGAACTGCCATAGGTTTGAATAATATTGTATCTACTGGTTTGCCTACAATTGTCCAAATGCCGGCAATCACACATTATCAGCTACCGGACTCCTTACAGACCATCGTTTCAAGTTGGAACTGTTCAGAAATGATAATCTCAACTGCAAATGCAAGAAATCGAGCACACCATATTGATAAGAATGGAAATTTATATACACCCTTTCCTTCATCGGTTGGTCAACTAAGTCCTAATTCCGCTAAAGGTCCAAGTCGCTTAGGAGTCACAAAACCTGATATTACGGCTCACGGAGATGTTTCCTTATCGGCCGGGCCTCTTTGGATGTTAAACGACATGGCTTCATGGAGTGCAGTAGATTCAGGTGGATGGCACGTTAGAAATGGCGGAACAAGCATGGCTAGTCCAGTGATTGCTGGAATTGCCGCTTTATTTTTAGAAAAATGTCCGTTTGGTACCTACTCTACTTTTAAAACTTTGCTCACTTCTACAGCTTATACAGATGGATTTACAGGAGTTGTGCCCAACAATGCCTTTGGTTATGGCAAGGCAAATGCTTTAGACTTACTTTTAACGACTGCAGTTGAACCTGTACCTAACATTTCTCAATCTGGATTTGTGTTAAGTTCTAGCGTAGCTATAAATTATCAATGGCAAAAAGATAGTTTAGATATTTTGGGCGCTACAAATCAAAATATCTCGCTTTTTAACCCCGATGGATTCTACCAAGTTTATGTGGTCAGCACAGATGGCTGCCCATCATACTCTGCGCCTTTCTTCGGGTTAGCGGGACTGAATGATTTAGATCAAATAAAAATTAAAGTATATCCAAACCCAACTGTTGGTCAAATTTGGATAGAAAGCGACGAAAACATTTTTGAGGTTCAAGCAATTGACATGTTCGGTAAATCCGTGAAAACAGAACAAATTTCCAAAGGACAGTTTATTATTAATGAAGGTGTTGTTGGCACATATTTTCTCGATATCGTAACTAAAAACGATGTTGTGCAATTAAAAATCATTATCCAATAGCTTGCACTCGAAGATTTTTATATTTTTGGACTCAAATTAAAAACATCAAATGACGATTTCCGGAATCATTTCCATTTCAGGCAGACCAGGACTTTTTAAAGTTGTTGCTCAAGGTAAAAACAACATTATTGTAGAATCTTTACAGGACAAGAAACGCTTTCCAGCATACGCGTCCGATAGAGTTTCTGCGTTGGAAGACATTAGTATTTACACCTATAGTGAGGACAAACCACTGAGTGAAATATTCGATGCCATCTTTAAAAAAGAAAAAGGCGCTACTTGTATTTCACACAAGGAAAGTGAAGATAAGTTGACTGGGTATTTGATAGAAGTTCTTCCTGATTTCGATCAAGAACGTGTTTATTCATCGGATATCAAGAAGGTTTTCATGTGGTACAATATGTTGCACAAAGCAGGTGAATTAGGGAAATCCGACGAAAAAGAAGAAGTTGCAAAAGAAAAACCGAAAGCAAAACAAGCTACAGCGAAAGATGGTGATAAGGAAGATAAAGAAGTAAAAAAAGCAGCTAAGCCGAAGGCAAAAACAACTGCTAAACCGAAAGCTGCTCCTAAATCTAAATCAGCACCTAAAACTAGTGCTCCCAAAAAAGTAGCGCAACCCAAAAGTGGAGCTGGACGAGGAAAATAATTCAAATTAAACATATTAACAAGTCGTCTCGTTACTAATGGGACGACTTTTTTATTCGATAAATCATGAAAATAACCGCACCCAAAAGAAATTTCGTAGCTGAAGGATTAATTATTGATGATTGGTTGAAAATTGAAGGTTATTTTAAAGATTTGGTTGATCGTAAAATTGATAATCTAGAATCTTTTAAAAATTGGTTGAGAGATCAAAGTGAATTGGAGGCCATTTTAGAGGAAGACATGGCTTGGCGCTATATTAAAATGACAATCGATACGAAGGATGAGCAATTATCTTTAGATTATTCGTTTTTCGTGACTGAAATAGCTCCAAAAATGGCACCGTTCGATGATTTATTGAACAAAAAACTCATGAACAGTCAATTCAAGAAAGAACTTGAAAACAACGATGCCTATAAAATCTATTTTAGATCAGTTCAAAAAAGCATAGAACTTTTTCGCGAAGAAAATATTCCTCTGAAGACGCAATCCCAAGAAAAAAGCAAAGAATACGGAACTATATCTGCTGCGCAAAGCATAGAATGGGAAGGTGAAACACTGACGATGCAACAAGCGTCAAATCTATTGAAAAAGCAAGATGAAGTCATTCGAAAGGAAGCTTTTCAGAAAATGGTCAGTCGTCGATCTGAAGATGTGGAAGCCTTAGAACAATTGTTTGATGATTTAATTGTCCTTCGGCATAAAATTGCCGTGAACGCTGGTTATAAGAATTACAGAGATTACAAGTTTGATGAACTCGGTCGATTCGATTATACAAAAGAAGATTGTTTTGATTTTCATGCTGCCATAAAGGAGCACATCGTACCTATGGTGCAAGAAATTCAAAAAGAACATGCGAACAAAATGGGCAAAGAACGCATCAAACCTTGGGATAGCGAAGTAGATCCTGACGGAAAAGAGCCACTTGTCCCCTTTAAAGATGGAAAAGAACTGTTGAATACAACGAAATCTATTTTTAAGGAAATCGACCCGTTTTTTGGCGATTGTCTTCAAACGATGGACGAAATGAAGCATTTGGATCTGGATTCGAAAGCTGGAAAAGCGCCTGGTGGATATAATTATCCTCTGTATGAAATCGGCGTTCCGTTTATTTTCATGAATGCTGCGAGTGCTCAACGCGATGTGGTTACCATGATTCACGAAGGTGGGCATGCGGTTCATTCTTTCCTTTCTCGTGATTTGGATTTGACCTCTTTCAAGAATTTACCCTCAGAAGTAGCTGAATTGGCCTCTATGTCCATGGAGTTACTTTCTATGGACAACTGGAATGCTTTTTATGACAACCAAGACGAGCTGAACAGGGCAAAAAAAGAACAATTGGTCGGTATTTTAAGAGTATTGCCGTGGATTGCAACCATCGATGCTTTCCAACATTGGATTTATGAAAACCCAACACACTCCAGAGAAGAACGAAAAACGTATTGGAAGAAACTGCAAGAGGATTATGGGAATCCATTTGTCGATTGGGCTGGGTATGAAGAAAGTCGCACGTATGCTTGGCATCGTCAATTGCATTTGTTTGAAGTTCCATTTTATTATATCGAATATGGTATTTCGCAATTGGGTGCTATTGGAGTCTGGAAAAACGCTTTACAGAATAAAGAAAAAGCAATAGCAGATTACAAGGCAGCTCTCGCTTTAGGATACACAAAAGATATTCCGACTATCTATGAAACGGCCAATTTAAAATTCGATTTTAGTTCAAAAACAGTCCAAAGTTTAGCTCAATTCGTTCAAAATGAACTTAAAAAAGTGTCCTAACAAACTAAAACAACTTTTATTTCTTAGTAATACATCAGAAGCTCAAACCATGATTAAATACACATCTCTCCTCCTTTTGCTTATAGCCTTTAGTTTCTCATCTTGCAAAAAACTGAACAAACTTACCCAATTCGATATCGTTTATGATACCGATTTTACCATTCCTAGTTCTACAGGAATCAATTTACCAACGAACATCATTACGCCTGATTTCGCGACGAATTCAGAGTCAACATTGTCAATTAACGACACACGTAAAGACCTGATTGAGAGAATAATATTATTGTTGATTTCGGAAAAACAAAGTTGATTGACCACTCGTTTATGAGTTTTATCCACAAATATCAAAATGAGAAAATAGAAAATGGGCAAATTTGCCAAATCATAGGATATGATAATCACAAACCGTTTTTCAAACACCCATTGGCAAACAGAAAATAAGTGAAAAAATTAATCAATAACAGCCAAAAGAATTAACCAACCTGCTAAACTTGTTTATAATTGGGCTACAGTCACTTTTTTGCTTTGAAGAAGATTACTTAGGCACATAGTTTTGAATTCTCAACATACTTTTCCTTAAAATATAAGTCAAGTTCTATTCTGAACCTATCATTTCGAGAGAACCCCGAACCATATAGCTGTAAAGACGTTATGAACTCTCAACCAAAATCTATTGTACAAAAAAGGTTCAGTGTAATACTGAACCTTTTGTAGCGAGAGGGAGATTTGAACTCCCGACCTCCGGGTTATGAATCCGGCGCTCTAACCAACTGAGCTACCTCGCCATATATTTTACAACTTCTATTTTGGCGCTCTATCTCCGCCGCGGCGGAAGCTACCTCGCCATATTTGAGCTTATAAACTAACTTGGCGACCTTGCCCCGACCCATATCGGGATCGCCATTTCCTAAAACTTTGTCTGTTTCGGGGTGCAAATATAATGGTTTTTTGAATTTGCCAAGCTCAGAAAAGTGATTTTTTAATTTTTCTGTTGCTTAAGAACGATCTTCTTCAAAAAGAAGCTTCGTTTTGTGTTTTAATGTTCTTAAAATCAATGATATTGATAAAGCAACAACGAGCACGATTGTATAATTCGAATTCCACTCCAAAGAATAATCTTCAAAGAAATTTCGTAATAAGTCCACAAAAAGGAATCCGATAATAGTTGCCGTTACACCAGAATACTCTCTTCTTAAAATCGTTTTCATTGAAAATGGAATGGGTGTTTTTACATAGTTTTTACCACTTGGCCAGAAGGGCGGCACAGTCATTGACCAATCCACATACTCCGCGCCAAACTTCTTCTCCAAAAATCGCTCTTCAGCAAACATAATGCGCTCGTAGTACAACCAAAATAGAAGCGATACCAAAATGATAAACCAAAAATTGAAGGTGTACATCACGATACCAATCCACATAAAATAGTTTCCAAGGTACAATGGGTGACGAACCGTAGAATAAATACCTTTTGTGTTCAATTCATCCGCTACTTGTTCTTTCGTATTTCGTCCAGAAGTGTATTTACTACTCATTCCTATCGCTATCGCTCTGATTGCTTGACCAATAAAAGAAATTAACGAACAGATTATCAACAATACCCAGAATAAGGTGTCGTCGTTTTTAATGAACTGATACTTAGTAAAGTAAACTACTGGTATTGCCATTGCGAACAACACAATAGGTATTTGTCCTCTATATTTGAACAAGAAATTACCGTTTTTTTCTAAAGAGTGGATTAAAGCCATTGAAAAGAATTAAGTATATTGCGAAAAATTCGACCTGCCTACTATTTATGCAGGTGCGAAGTTAAAATTAATTACTGATTTACATGTCCGAGAAAAAGAAATTTGAACTCGAATTCCTTTTGAATACTTCACCAAAAGTTCTAGAGAATATGCTTTTCACCCCCAGTGGGCTTAGCGAATGGTTTGCCGATGACGTCAACATTAACGATGATATTTACACCTTCTTTTGGGATGGTAGTGAGGAACAAGCTCGTTTATTGACAAAAAAAATGGGCGAAAAAATAAAATGGCAAAATTTAAATGACGAGGAAGAAGGTTTAGATACCTATTTCCAGCTGCACTACGAAATTGACCCGATGACCAAGTCTGTTATTTTAAAAGTAACTGATTTTGCGGAAGACGATGAAATGGAGGGCACTCAACAACTATGGGAGTCACTTATTGAAGGCCTGAAAAGGTTCATTGGCGCATAATCTTAGATTTTCTTCGTTTATGTTTTGAATTGGTATGAAACCAGTTCTTATCTTTGCTGGTAAATGCGACTTCCTTTTAAGAGATTATACGTTTTTAGCATTCGTTCTTTTTCAGGACCTTTCGTCGTGACTTTCCTAATTTCGATGTTCATGCTCATTATGCAGTTTTTTTGGCTGTATATCGATGATTTAATGGGCAAAGGAATAGAAGTTTCTGTCATTCTACAATTACTATTTTATGTTTCGGCAAGTCTAATTCCTTTAGCACTCCCGCTTGCCATACTCCTTTCTTCCATAGTGACTTTTGGAAATTTGTCCGAGAACAATGAGTTAACTGCGCTAAAATCCAGTGGACTTTCTTTGCTTCGCATTATGCGACCTTTGATTATCCTTGTTTCTATCATCGCAATTTGCACCTTCTATTTTGCCAATTACGTTATACCGGTAGCCAATCTCAAATGGCATTCTATTATTTACGATATTCAAAATACGAAGATTTCAACTATCCTCTCCCCTGGTGCATATGCAACAGAATTAGATGGTTACGCCATTAAAGTAGATGAAGTGAATGGAGATAATTTCACAAATATCATTATCCACGATCACACAAATAACAATGAAATAAAAACCGTTCGAGCGAAAGATGGCCGCATGTATAAATCTGAAAATGGTAAATACATCTATTTTGAATTGAACACGGGAAGCATTGTGGAAGAACTTTCATCTCAAGCGCCTGTTTTTAGCGAACAAGGGAAACTTATTCCTACGAAAAACAACAATAGACCAGGGCGTCGCACGAAATTCAACCAAGCGACTTATAAAATTGACCTCTCCGGATTTGCTTTGAATAAATCAGAAGAGGAACTATTTAAAAATGACCATGAAATGCTCACGGTTTTTCAACTCGATGACGCAATTGACTCATTACAGAAAAAAGCAGACAATACTACCAAGGGATTTGTCGAACAGGTACTAAATGATCATATCACTTACCAATCAAAACTTTTAGCAAAGCGCGATACAGCTAAGAATCTCTCAAACGATGAGAAACCATTGCCTGCAAGAACAATTCTTTGGGATACTATTTCAAAGGAAGAAAAACTTGCATCAATTACCTATGTGCAATCCAGTTTGCGACGAAAATTAGACAATATTGCTAGCCAAGGTACGTTCATGGAATCTATCAATCACGGCGTTCGGAATTACGACATTGAAGTTCATCGAAAATTTGCGTTGACCTATGCCATAATCGTGCTTTTCTTTATCGGTGCTCCATTGGGTGCGATCGTTCGTAAAGGTGGTTTTGGCGCGCCAGTCGTAATTGCAGCCTTACTTTTCATGATTTATTTTATTCTTTTTTCAGTTGGAGAAAACTTGGCAAAAGAAGAAATCGTTTCGCCTTTCCTCGGCATGTGGTTTGCTGGTATCGTTTTAACGCCATTCGCATTTATACTTATGCGCGCTGCTATTAATGATTCTCCCATATTCGTATTAGACAATTGGGGCAAATTCTTTAGTCGATTCATGAAAAAAAGAAAGAATGAAAGTACTACTACTTCAGTCTAAGCCCTTTTTGCCCGTTGTAGACGGTGGAAACGAAGCCAGCCGAGCTTTAACAAAAGAACTTCTTGAATTGAATTATGAGATGGAGATCCTGACATTCTCCTCCGAAAAACACCCATTTCAACGAAAAGAATTCGAAGGTAAAGAATGGACTAAACTCACTATCAATAATATTCCTATCAATCTGCAAACAAATGTTTCCGGTGCGTTATCTGCAATGTTGAAGGGGAATTCGTACAATTTATCCAGATTTACTCATTCTGATTGGATAAAGAAAATCCAAGATATGGAAACAAATTTCGATTTGGTGATTATCGATAGTTTATACGCTGGCCAAGAGATCGAATTAATTAAACGAAAATTTTCTAAAGCCAAATCGGTTTTTCGAACACACAACGTTGAATCTCATCTATGGCGAATACAGGCCGATAATGAAACTTCCTTTTTACGGAAGAAATACCTTGAAATTTTAGCGAATCAATTAGAGAAAAGAGAAAAAAAAATCCTCCATCAAGTTGACTTAATCTTGTCCATTTCAGAAATCGATAGGAATATGTTTCATAATTGGGGAATGAAGAACATTCACCTTCTTCCCTATTTTCCCGACATCTCAGATTCCATTCCAGAATCTATATCACCTGATTTCTTTTTTATTGGTTCAATGAACTGGCAGCCAAACATCCTAGCGCACGACGATTTAGTCAACAGCATCTTGCCTAAGTTATTTGAATTAAATAAAGAGATGAAAATGCGTTTTGCAGGAGGTCATCAGGATCAGTTGAACAAGAGTGATTCTTCAAAAATTGAGTACCATGGATTTATTGACGACAAGGTAAAGTTCATGAAAGAATCTGGTATTATACTGGCTCCAATAAAAACTGGCTCTGGAGTTAGAATTAAACTCTTAGAAGCTATTGCCTTAGGTGTTCCGTGTGTTACAACCCCAAAGGGCGCCGAAGGAATTGAAATAAAACACGGTGAAGGAATCTTTATCGCTCAGAATGATGAAGAATTCGTGCATTTTGCAACACAATTGCACCAAAATGAAGATTTAAGAAGAGAAATGGGTAAAAAAGCACAAGAAAATCTTCGGAAATGGAAAACCCAATACAATTTGAAAGATATCTTTGAACAAAATCTCTAATAATTTGAAATCGAAATTGGTCGTTATGCTCTCTCGTTTCCCCTTTCCTCTGGAAAAGGGCGATAAATTGCGCGCCTATTATCAAATTATTGAACTCAGTAAAAGCTTTGATATTACACTGATTACCATCTCAGATCATATTGTATCCGAAAAAAGTATTCAAGAATTGGAAAAATATTGTAAAGAAATCCACGTATTTCAGCTACCCAAATGGAAAAGTTTATTCCAGTCATTTATTGGCTTATTTGGTGCAAAACCAATACAGATCTCATTTTTCTACAATTATTCCATTCATAAAAAAATCAATTCCATTGTTAAAGAGTTGCGTCCCAATCATATATATTGCCAATTAATCAGAACGACTGAATACCTGAAAAACTACCACAACTGCCCGAAAACTTTGGACTACATGGATGCTTTTTCGAAAGGAATAGAACGAAGAATTCCTTTGCAATCAATTTTCACGAAATGGATATTTAAGCTGGAAGCCAAGAGATTGGCTCAATACGAAAGAGAAGTTTATGATTATTTTGAGATTCAAACCATTATCAGTGAACAAGACGCCGAGGCGCTTGGGACATTGCCAAATCAACCTGTATCATGTATTCCCAATGGAGTTTCAGAATCGTTCTTGACCTTTTCTACAGATAAGTTACCTGAATTCGACATTGTCTTCGTGGGAAACTTGAATTACCCACCCAATGTGCAAGCTGTAAAATTTATTCTTGACAAAATATTGCCAATAGCCAAAGAAAAAGGATACGATTGGAAGTTTTTGGCCGCTGGCGCTGGACCTTCAAAGCAATTAATGGATAGCATCGACTCGAATCTCCAAGCTACTATTCTAGCGAACGTTGATGACATTCGTCAAGCTTATTGCGCTGGAAAAGTTTTCGTTGCACCTATGCAAATTGGAACTGGACTGCAAAACAAACTATTAGAAGCCATGGCACTTGGAATTCCTTGTGTCACGACTCCGTTGGCCAATAATGCGCTTAAAGCACTTGAAATTGAAGAAATAACCATTGCTGATTCGGCTGAAGAATTTGTGAAAAACATTCATTTACTTTTAACGAATGAAAAATCTGAAAGCATTGGTAAGAAAGGAAAACAGTTGATTTTGAAAAATTTCAATTGGGAAAATTCGACTGAAATTCTAACCAAAGCAATTCAGAAAGCATAAAATTTCTAAAAGCGAAGTCAAAAAATCACTTTAATATATATCTTTGACTTCATGCATTTTGTATATCCACAATTTCTTTGGGCACTGCTCCTTCTCGCCATCCCAATTATTATTCATTTATACAATTTCCGTAAATACAAAACTCTTTATTTTTCTAGTTTAAAGTTTCTCAAGAAGGTAGAACTCGAAAATCAATCAACAAAAAACATCAAACAATGGATTATACTGGCTTCTAGGCTGCTTTGCCTACTGCTCGCTATATTAGCTTTTGCTCAACCCTACCTTCCTGTTAACCAAAAATTGCGCGAAGGTGGCAACCCGCTTTTGTCCATTTACCTCGACAACTCGTTCTCAATGGGACAAAAAGGAACAGAAGGCGAATTACTTTCTGAAGGACGGGAAACAGCGAAACGGCTTATATCAGAGGCTAGCAACGATACTCGTTTTGTTATTGTTACCAATGAGATGTCTGGGATTGAGCAACGTGTGATCAGCAAAGTAGAAGCTTTGGATTATTTGGACAAAATCGAATTATCACCTTTGGTGCGGAAAATGGGCGACGTGATGGATTGGCAACGATCATACATTGAACAATATAGTAATAATAAAGAAAAAATCAGTACAGTTCAGTACGTCATTCTATCTGACTTTCAAATGAATAGCTTCGATACTAAAGCACTAAAGGCAGATGAAAAAGGGTTTTATTATCCTATTCAATTTATCGCCCAAAACAACAGTAATCTTTGCGTTGACTCAGTTTGGTTTACAAAACCGAATATTAAAATCGGACAAAACAATGAACTAAACGTTCGTGTAAGAAACTACGGTCAAACGGATTGGACGAATGCTGAATTGAATATAAAAGCCAATTCTATCAATCGTGATGTCTTTGTAGATGTTCCAGCAGGGCAAAGCGCTACAGCGACCATCAACTTTATGGAGAATAGATCGAAAGGCGGACAAGATAAGTTTCGCTCAGCATCAGCTTCAATACGTGACAAACAAGTGTATTTCGATGATGAATTCTTTTTTACATATGCACCAAAGGAATTCGCGAAGGTTCTTATCATCGATGGACAAGACGCTGTTCCAAATGTTCGTGCTGTATATTCATTAGATCCCTTTTATTCAACACAAAGCGTGTCCGAAAACGGTGTAACTCTTGATCAATTCAAGGGTGTTGACTTATTGGTTCTCAATGGTTTAAATGACATACCTTCAGGTTTGGTTCAACAATTGAAGGATTTCAAAAATAACCAGGGTTCACTACTTATTTTTCCAGGTAGTAACATCAATATGAGCGCAATGAATAAGGCGCTTTCAGCATTTGGGCTTGCGAATATTCGCTCATCCATGACCGACGGGACAAAAATTAAAGATGTTATCTATTCGGATCCATTTTTCAAACCTGTATTCGACAAGAAACCAAGTCAACTCAACCTTCCTTCGGTTGAAAAAATGTACAATATTGCAGTAAATGCACAATGTGTTTCCTTGATACGTGCGCAAAATGGTCAATCAATTTTCTTGCGTACTACTAATTCTAAGGCTTTTCTCTTCGGAAGCAGCCTACAGAAAAGCTATAGTTCATTCACGTCAAACGCACTCTTTTCTACCGTTTGTCTGCGTGTAGGTGAACTTAGCCACAAGCAAAGACCTTACTTTTTGACGATTGGAGAAGATAGCAAATATCCATTATTCACCTCGATTAACAGCGAGAAACCAGTTCATTTGAAAAACCAAAGCCTTGATTTTATTCCGATAAAAGAAAGAATTGGCAACTTGGATTACCTTTCCATCCGAGGCAATGAAGCCTCGGAGCGTTTAAAAGCCGGTATCTTCGATATTCTGGGAGAATCCAATATGGGGAAATTAGCTTTGAACTACAATCGATTAGAATCAGATATCGCTCCAATGAAAATCGATAAAGTAGTTTCCCAGCTTACCGACAAAGGTTTAACCAACATTTCGCCAGGCACAATTAAGAATGGACAAAGCTTAGCGAAACTCGATCTTCAGAAACCTTTTGAATATTGGAGATGGGCAATCGTTTTAAGTTTATTATTTTTAGTCCTTGAACTGGTTATCATCCGCTGGTGGAAAAATTAATTAGAGCAAATGAAAGTACTCATTAAGAACGCCCAAATCGTCGACAAGTCCTCTCCGCATAACGGACAGAAAATGGATATTCTTGTTGAAAATGAATTGATTACAAAAATCAGCAAGAAGATTGAGGACAAAGAAGCGCATCTGATTGAAGGAAAGGATTTGCATGTTAGCATTGGCTGGACAGATTTAAAGGCATCCTTTTGCGATCCTGGAGAAGAACACAAAGAAACGATAGAAACAGGATTAGATGCCGCGGCTTTTGGTGGATACACGCATGTTGCCGTACTTCCATCTACAACTCCAGTAGTAGATGGCAAAGCAACTGTCGAATACATGTTGAAACGTGCGGAAGCTCATGCTACTCAAATTCACCCAATTGGAGCTCTTACAAAAGGATTGCAAGGCGAAAGTCTATCTGAAATGTTTGACCTATACCAAAATGGAGTTCGCTTGTTTTCAGATGATACGCAAACGGTAAGCGCTGGAATCCTATATCGAGCATTGCTTTACGCCAAAAACTTCGGTGGACGAGTCATTTGTTTTGCAAGAGACTATTCAATTGCGGGCGGCGGAATGGTAAACGAAGGTTTAGCTTCCGTTCACACTGGACTGAAGGCTGATGCAGACATTGCTGAAATCATTCAAGTGGAACGAAATATACGTTTGGCGGAATACACAGGTGGAGCTATCCATTTCACTGGACTTTCTACTGCAGAATCCGTTGAATTAATTCGAAAAGCGAAGAAAAACAAGTTGGATGTTACGGCTGACGTCCACGTGATGAACTTGTTGTTTACTGAGGAGAACGTTTTTAATTTCGATTCCAACTACAAAGTAATGCCTGTTCTGCGAACTGAAAAGGATAGGAAAGCACTTTGGAAAGGGTTAACAGATGGAACGATTGATACGGTTGTCTCTGATCATCGACCGGGTGACAAAGAGGAGAAAGATGTTGAGTTTGATCACGCACACTTTGGAGCCATTCAATTGCAAACTGTTTTTGCCGCTTTAATGTCAGATAAAAATGCCGATATTGAACTATTGTGTGAAGCACTAGGAAACAAGGCAAGGTCAATCGCTAACATTAGCAATACTTCAATTGAAGTGAGTCAAAAAGCTGATATAACAATTTTTATCCCATCATCAAAATGGATATTCGACAAAGAAACAATCATCTCCAATACTGAAAACTCACCTTTTATCAATACCAAATTTTCAACACAAATTATAGCCGTAATCAACCAAGGAAAAATGCTAGTTAACGATACTAT
>DDBE01000142.1 GCA_002332715.1 Flavobacteriales bacterium UBA2040 | reverse complement strand
AACCTGTTATTTCTGCTGGTTTATATCAAATGGGCGCCCTTGGTTTTGCTCCAACTGATTTCGATTGGTCGTGGACGGGCGACATTCTAGGCACAACGTTTTATGAGTCCAAGAAATCAGGGACACACGCCTTGCCGAATGGGAATATGATGATTTGTGAAACTGGCCGAGGTCGGGTAACAGAAGTAGCCAAAAATGGGGATGTAGTATGGGTGTATATTAGTCCAAGTTCTGGGACTGTTAATACGCAATATTCAAATCCTTATGCTGTTGAAAATTTTATTTTTCGTGCAGAGAAATATCCGCCAAATTACCCCGGTTTTGTGGGGAAAGATTTAACACCAACGACAACTATTGAAGATGTGAATCTGAAATCAGATACTTGCAATACATTATCTTCAGTTTCTTTGGAAGAGGACTTTCAGAGGTCTATTGGCTTTGTGCAACCTGCGACAGATGGAGAAATCGTTTTTTCTGAGTTCGTGCATTTCGATCATGTATCAGTATTTAACATGACAGGTGAGCTTCTATTTAACAAAGAAAATTTTGAAGGGAATAAAATAATGACACACATGGAAAGTGGTGTCTACCTTTTGAATGTTAGTGCGGGGAATATCGTGCGAACCTACCGAGTGGTACATTTGTAGATTTTTACCCTAAATAGCTGATAAAGGTCAATCGAAAGAGACGAAGAAAACAGGCTTTTTGGCCTTTACAAATATCCTTAGTGGTCTTTGCATTAAAATTACTCTTCTTTCCTTTTTTTTTGATTAATTTTGCCTTCGTTTTAAAATAAAGGAGAATGTCATATTTGTTTACATCCGAGTCCGTTTCAGAAGGACACCCAGATAAAATCGCTGATCAAATTTCAGATGCACTAATCGATCATTTCATGGCTTTCGATCCACAATCGAAAGTAGCGTGTGAAACTTTGGTGACAACAGGACAAGTTGTTTTGGCTGGAGAGGTAAATACCAATACCTACTTAGATGTACAATCTATAACGCGTGAAGTAATCCGTAAAATCGGTTACACGAAATCGGAGTATATGTTCGAAGCGAATTCTTGTGGAATATTTTCTGCAATTCACGAACAATCTCAAGATATCAACCAAGGAGTCGACCGTTCAAGCCCAGAGGAGCAGGGTGCAGGTGACCAAGGAATGATGTTTGGATACGCGACGAAAGAAACGTCCAATTACATGCCTTTGGCTTTGGATCTTTCACACAAAATTTTGCAAGAAATGGCGGATATCCGTCACAACGAGCCGGAAGTAATTGATTATTTGAGACCAGATGCTAAATCGCAAGTAACGATCGAATATTCTGACGACGATAACCTTCCACAAAGAATTGATACCATAGTTATTTCTACACAACACGACGATTTCGATACGGAACCGCTTATGTTGACGAAAATCAAGAAAGATATTATTGAAATCGTTATTCCTAGAGTAAAAGCGAAATTACCTGCTGAACTTCAGGCTTTGTTTAACGACAAAATACAATATCACATTAACCCAACTGGGAAATTCGTTATCGGAGGACCTCACGGAGATTCTGGATTGACGGGTCGTAAGATCATCGTTGATACATACGGAGGAAAAGGAGCGCACGGAGGTGGTGCATTTTCAGGAAAAGATCCTTCGAAAGTAGACCGTTCAGGAGCATACGCAACACGTCATATTGCGAAGAACATGGTAGCAGCTGGATTGTGTGATGAGGTTCTTGTGCAAGTTTCGTACGCCATTGGTGTTGCTAAACCTTGTGGAGTTTTCGTTAATACATACGGAACTTCAAAAGTTGACATGACAGACGGTGAAATCGCTAAGAAAATTGAAGGGATCTTCGATATGCGTCCATACTTTATCGAACAACGTTTGAAATTGAGAAATCCTATCTATTCTGAAACTGCGGCTTATGGTCACATGGGAAGAAAGAATGAAGTAGTTACGAAGACGTTTAAAGCACCAGATGGAACAGTAATCACAAGAGAGGTGGAATTGTTTACATGGGAGAAATTAGACTTCGTAGATCAAATTAAAAGCGCTTTTGGATTGTAAAGAATTCAAATTAAAATAATTTAAAAACGCTTCTTGTAAAAAAGAGGCGTTTTTTTTTAAATAGGAAGACATGAAGGTTTTAAGTGAATTCAACTTAATTTCTTAATGTTTAACTTTTGGTCAATATTGTATTAAAAGAAAATCGACGCAAAACCTATACTTAATTCTATGAAGTATTCAACTGTCCTCGTATCCCTTTTTGGCGTATTTCAGAAAACCTTCGTGGGCACTCGTTTTCGGGATGATAATCGCCTTTAGATTCTTACTGGGTGTAATGTCTGTTTTTGTTAACAAAAAACAATTTGCCAGCAATCTGCAATCCTTTAATTATCCCTATCCTCAAACGTCTGGGCTTGCTTATTGTTAAAAGCCCGAATCCCGAAATAGATGATTAAAATAATCGAAACCAGAAAAAACAGGCCTTCCAGACTTAAAATTATACCGGCTATCCAATCCATTATTTCAATTTTACAGCCGTTCCATACGCCATAACTTCAGAAGCGCCTTGGGTAATCATACTTGTGGTAAAACGAACGTTCAGTACCGCGTCTGCTCCACCCGTTTCAGCATCTTTCTTCATTCTTTCTAAGGCTTGTTCTCTTGATTGTGCTTGAAGCTTTGTATACTCTTCAATTTCACCACCGACGATGTTTTTCAAACCAGCGAAAAAATCTCTTCCGATATTTCGTGCGCGAACTGTACTTCCACGACAAATGCCTAAAATGGAATCTATTTCTCTTCCTGGAACTGTTTCTGTTGTTGTAATGATCATTTGAATGAATTTAGTGTAAGTTTATTTTGTGAATTATAGAACTATTCTCTAGCTGAAGAAAATAAATTCCTTTGCTTAAATAAGGTGTATTTAATTGTGCGGATTCAATTTCTGAAGTAATATGAACGGTTTTGCCCATCATATTTCGCCATATGATTTTTTGACCTATCCAAGATTCGGGTAAATTAATCTCTTCACCAGCCGAAATTGGATTGGGATAAAGTAGAACCTTGTTTTCATCATTTTCAGAAAGATTCGCAAAACCAATTTGCCCTGTACGGTATATGACTTTTCCATTTGTTGCATCTTGATAAATGAGATGAATAATACCATCTTTTATCCGAATATCAGGATTCGTTTGAATACCATTTGTCAGAACATTTGCCTGCTGATGACTAGTGGTCAAATCGATTAGATTGTTCGAGGTAGCAAATGCCGTAAAAATCTCTAAATTATTAGATACATATTCTGCCCAAGCGACTACTACCAAATTGTTTTCAGTTGCAATACGAGGAAAGTTCTGATTACCTGATGGAGAAACTGTAAGTGCTTGTTTTTCTTGATGCAGAATTGATCCGCCTAAAGTACTTCGAGAAACAAAAACTTGTTCGTTACCTGTTCCACCACTCATAAAAGTGGAGAATAAATTAGAACCTTGTATAGATCCGTGAGGGCCGCTAGCCGGACAAGAATTGATAACCCAGTTCGATCCATCAACGTCATCAGCCGATATGAAATTTGCCCCGTTATCATTCGAATAAACCCCATAAATATCCCGTGTGTTCAACTCATTGTTTCGGAAAAGAAGAACCTGATTATTTCCATCTGCCACCATTTCTGCAGGACAACAATCACATGCTTCTCCTGTAATTGAGGACGTGATAATCTGCTCAGCTGAATAAGTAATACCTGCGTCGTTGGAGCGAACATAAACATATCTCGGATTGGTGTAATTAGCATCATGCGCCATGTAGGTGATTATTGGGTTTCCACTTCCATCCATTGTCATAGAAGGCATCCACGCCAACCCTAAATCGTGATTGTCTGCACGAATAGTATCTGAGAATGTCAAACCTCCATCGGTGGAACGAACGGTATAAACGTGCCCATTATCATATGGCTTTGCCTTAAATACAGCAACTATTGTGTCTCCCTTGGCATCAAAATCTGGCCCTGTCCATGTAGCGATATAGCTTTGCATTGTGGCAGGCAATAAAGCAATTGGTGAGCTAAAGACTCCATTGTTTCCTTTTGTGAAATATATCTGGCCGTTTTGAGAGCGCGTCATAATTACCATCGGTTGGTTATCTTCTGTCAACGCCAATCTTGGTCGGACATTGCCATAGATAGTGGCAGACGCAACCGTGATTTCAGCCTCCCATACAATATTTTGAGCGGAACCATTAAAAGTATAACTTAAAAAAATGATAACCGCTACTATTGATTTTATGCTTATCATAAGATTTAAAGGTACGCAAAAAAGCCTATCTTCTATTTGGAAGGTAGGCTTTTGCTTTTTATTAGGGACTTGTTTAATCTGCCACTTGCGCATAACTCTCAACACTAGGACAAGAACAAATTAAGTTTCTATCTCCGTATGCATTGTCTACTCTTCTCAAAGGAACCCAGTACTTGAATTCTTTCAAATATTCTACAGGGAAAGCTGCTTCTTGAGGCGAATAAGGATAATTCCAATTTTGATTGATGATACAATCCGCATTGTGTGGTGCGTTTTTCAACAGGTTATTCTCTTTGTCCGCGTGACCATTTTCAATTTCACGAATCTCTTCACGAATTTTGATCATCGCTTCAATGAAACGATTCAATTCTTCTTTGTCTTCGCTTTCAGTTGGCTCGACCATCAAGGTTCCAGCAACTGGGAAAGAAACGGTAGGCGCATGGAATCCATAATCAATCAAACGCTTAGCCATATCAGCTACTTCGATGTCAGCCGTTTTCTTAAAATCACGACAATCCAAAATCATTTCGTGTGCAACCGTTCCATTTTTACCTTGGTACAAAATATCATAGTGACCTTTTAATTTTGCGGCTATGTAATTCGCATTTAAGATGGCAATTTCAGTCGATTCTCTTAAGCCAATTGCTCCCAACATCTTGATATAAGCGTAGGAAATCAATAGAATCAAGGAACTTCCGTATGGTGCGGCAGAAATAGCATCAATTGGCGTTTCTCCTCCTGCTTTGATGAAAGGATTACTTGGTAAGAAAGGAATCAAATGCGCGGCTACACCGATTGGCCCCATTCCTGGCCCACCACCTCCGTGAGGAATAGCGAATGTTTTGTGTAAGTTCAGATGACAAACGTCTGCACCAATATTTCCTGGATTCGTCAAACCAACTTGAGCGTTCATGTTGGCTCCATCCATGTATACTTGACCTCCATTGTCATGAATCACGGAAGTAATGATCTTAATTCCTTCTTCAAAAACTCCGTGAGTAGAAGGGTAAGTGACCATAATTCCTGCCAGTTCATTTCCAATTTCGTTGGCAACTTCAGTAAGCTGAGGGATGTCAATATTTCCATGTTGATCACAACCAGTAACGACAACCTCAAATCCAGCCATAACAGCAGATGCAGGGTTTGTTCCATGTGCTGAAGAAGGAATGATAATTTTCTTTCGTTGGTAATCACCATTAGACTCATGAAACGCTTTTATAACCATTAATCCTGCGTACTCGCCTTGTGCGCCTGAATTCGGTTGAAGTGAAACACCATCAAATCCTGTACATTCGGCCAAGTCTTGTTCCAATTGGCGGAACATTTCGTGGTAACCTGCTGCTTGATTTACTGGAGCAAAAGGATGCAAGTTCGCAAATTGAGGATTCGTTATCGGCATCAATTCAGCCGCTGCATTCAGTTTCATTGTACACGAGCCCAAAGGAATCATGGAGTGAACGAGTGATAAATCTTTGTTTTCCAAACGTTTCAAATAACGCATCATTTTCGATTCGCTATGAAATTTATTAAAAGTAGGATGCGTGAAAATTTCTGTTGTTCGGAGATAAGTCGGGGCTAAATTAGTAATGGTTGTGTCATCGACTTGCGGCGCCTCCATTCCTGCAATTGATGCAAAAATATCCAATATCGTTTGCACGTCAGCCAAAGTATGCGGTTCCCCGAAGGAAATACACAATTCATCTTTATTGATATAACGGAAATTCATCCCTTCCGCCTCAGCTGCAGATTGTATTTCGACGGATTGAATACCTTTTACCCAAATCGTATCGAAGAACGATTCTCCACCCAATTCGATACCCATTTCTTTCAAACCATTGGCAGTTTTGGTCGCCAATCCGTGCACTTGGTTTGCGATATCTTTCACTCCATCAGGACCGTGATATACAGCATACATGCTCGCCATTACAGCTAAAAGAGCTTGTGCCGTACAGATATTTGAAGTCGCTTTGTCCCGTTTGATATGTTGTTCCCGTGTTTGCAAAGCCATACGTAAGGCCACATTATCGTCTGTATCCTTTGAAACGCCAATAATTCGTCCAGGAATATTTCTTTTGTATGCTTCATGTGTTGCAAAGAACGCTGCATGAGGTCCACCGTATCCCATTGGAACACCAAATCTTTGAGAAGAACCAAATACCACATCGGCCCCAAAATTTCCTGGGGCTTGTAACGTAACTAGTGCCAATAAATCAGAGGCAACTGCCACCTGAATTCCATCTTTTTTAAATTCTTCGATTACTTTCTTGATGTTTTTCACTCGTCCAAACGTATCCGGATATTGCACCAGAGCGCCGAAGAAAGTGTTGTCTGTTTTGAAAGTTTCTGGATTTTCAACAATCAATTCAATGCCTAAATTTTTTGCTCTTCCTCTCACAACTTCAATCGTTTGAGGGAAGGCAAATTCAGAGACAAAGAATTTGTTTTTGTTTTGTTTTATATCGTTTCTCGAACGAGAATTCCAAAACATCAACATTGCTTCGGCTCCGGCTGTTGCTTCATCCAAAAGAGACGCATTGGCAATTTTCATTCCAGTCAAATCCAAAACCATCGTTTGGAAATTCAACAAAGCTTCTAATCGACCTTGCGAAATTTCAGCTTGGTAAGGAGTGTATGCTGTGTACCATCCTGGATTTTCAAGAACATTTCGCTGTATTACCGGCGGGACAATCGTTTCCGAATATCCTAAACCAATAAAGGATTTGTTTACCGTGTTCATCTCACCCAATTTGGTAATATGATTCAAGTATTCTTGTTCCGTCATTGCGCTATCAACATTCAATTCACGTCCCAATCGAATGTGGGCTGGGATAGTTTTATTAACTAACTCTGCTACGGTTGAAAAGCCTACTGTGGCTAACATTTCCGCTTTTTCAGTCTCGTTTGGACCGATGTGTCTTTTGGAAAAAATGCTCATTTTGTTTCCGAATTTTAAAGGATGCAAATATACGTCAAATTCTATTTTCTTAAAACAGTATTTAACGGAAATTGTTTTAAAAAAATGACCGTTCTTTGAGTTATTGGTTAAAGTCAACGTCAGTCGACATAACTCAACTTCAACATATTCGAACGACCACTTTCTTCCAAAGGAATCGATGCGATATTGATCACTAAATCTCCTTTTTTCAAATAGCTTTTCTTTTTCATTATGTACTTAATGTCGAAAATCGTGTGATCTGTTGATACCGTTTTGTCATAGAAAAAGGCTTGAACGCCCCATATGAGATTCAATTGTGTTAAAATTTCACGATTACTTGTGAAAACAAAAACAGGAGCTGTTGGCCGTTGAGATGCAATTTTAAACGCTGTATATCCTGAATATGACATTGTGATAATTGCGTTCGTTTCCGTTCTTTGTGCCAGACGAACTGCGTTGAAACAAATGGAATCAGTAATAAAACGATCTTGATTTTTTTCAGGAAACTCTTCTTTGTTATAAATCGATTCCGAAGTTTCCATTTCGGTCACAATTTTTGTCATGGTTTTAATGACCTCGATGGGGTGTTTTCCGACAGATGTTTCGCCAGACAGCATAACCGCATCAGCACCATCCAAAACTGCATTTGCCACATCATTGACTTCCGCTCGAGAAGGCGTCATGTTTTCTATCATGCTTTCCATCATTTGCGTTGCTACAATAACTGGTTTAGCGTTTAATCTACACTTGTTGATGAGCATTTTTTGAATCAAGGGAACGTTTTGATACGGAACTTCAACTCCTAAATCTCCACGTGCCACCATCAAAGCGTCGGTTTCCGCAATAATATCATCGATGTCGTTTAATGCCTCCGGTTTTTCGATCTTCGCGATGATTTTCGTCTTCACTTTTCTTTTGGCTATGATATGTTTCAATTCAATTAAATCTCTCGCCGATCGAACGAATGATAGAGCAATCCAATCGACATTGTGATCTAAAGCAAATTCTAAATCCGCTTTGTCTTTGTCAGTCATAGAAGGCATTGAAATCTTCGTATTTGGTAAATTCACACCTTTTTTACTAGAAAGGATACCACCATTGACCACTTTTACTTTCACCTCTTTACCATCAGTCGAAAGAACTTCCATGATGATTTTTCCATCGTCCAATAGTATTGTTTCACCCGCTTTCACATCCTTGGGAAGGCGTTTGTAGTTGATTGAAAATTTCTCTTTCGTTCCAATGATTTCGTCGGTAACAATTACTAGTTCGTCCCCTTTTTTCAAAAGCACGCCATCTTCCATGATGTGCGTTCGAATCTTTGGTCCCTGTAAATCACCTAAAATCGCGACATTTAATCCTGTTTCTTCGTTTAGTTTGCGAATCAAATGAATGTTTTTCAAATGATCTTCGTGCGAACCATGCGAAAAATTCAGACGGCAAACATTCACCCCTTCTTTGAACATTTGTTTCAAGACTTTGTGTGAATT
>DDBE01000083.1 GCA_002332715.1 Flavobacteriales bacterium UBA2040 | reverse complement strand
TTAAGTAAGTATTGTATAGGATCTTTAAGTATTTATAAAGGAAAATTGAAACACAACATGTTCAAAGAGAAGATGTTGAAAATAGAAAAAATTACGTAAAAGCATGAGCGGAAAAGCAATTGAGGACAGTTTAGGATGGGTATTTTTTGATACCGATGTATATACGCTGTTGATGAGACTAGCAATAAATTTGTTCGTTTTGACCGTGGTCATACGGTATTTATACTATCCGAAAACCAAGCGTAAAGATTATTTGTTTACCTATTATATCATTGGTATAATTACTTTTTTCATCTGTTTCTCTTTGAAAAAACTAGACATAGATACGGGAATGGGGCTGGGGTTGTTCGCCATTTTCGGCATCATCCGTTACCGAACCAATACAGTGGAAATAAAGGAAATGACCTATTTGTTTTTGGTGATTGGACTTTCTGTGATAAATTCCTTGGCGAGCAACAATATCTCCTTGTTAGAGGTGATTGTTGTAAATGGAGTAATGATTCTTTTAACGGCTGGACTTGAGTATTTATGGTTGTTGAAACATGAAACTAGAAAAACGATAGTTTATGAGCGAATTGATCTCATTAAGCCAGAAAGCTATGATGAAATGATGGCTGATTTGGTGGCGCGAACTGGTTTAAATATTAATCGTTTTGAAGTAGGCAAAATCAATTTTCTTCGTGATGTAGCTCAGGTGATGATTTACTATTATGAAAGCGATCAATCCTTTTCAGACTATAGCGCCCAAGAAGGTTCAAGTAGTTCTTACGACTAATTGCAGCCGCAACCAGAAAGATCTAGTTCAGATGACCATAGGGTAATTATTTTACCGTCTTTCTTTTTCATCACAAGTGAACGTGAGGGAGCAGCAAGTTTTGTGTTCACTGGAAACGAATCAGCAAAAGTGAAGTAAACATTGGTCGTTCCTTTTAGATTGGCGAATGTTTTTTGATCGGGATAATTACTTGGACAATCCATGCAATTTCCAGTGTATTGTGATTTCAATGCTTTGTCAATTTCTGGAAAAGAACCAAAATCGAGATCGAGCGATAGTTTTGAACCGAAAAGTATACTGTCCTTATTTTGTGCATCAGTCAAGTTCAGGTCATATTGGTAGTACGTCAGGCATTGATCGTCCAGAAAACTCAAACTTTTCAGCTTACATCGAGATTTTCGGGATATTGAATAATAGTTGATCGATGGAGGATTGTCGTTGAATAATTCTGAAAACTCTTCCGGAAAATTGACCAAAACACCCATGCTATCTATACTCTGATACGCAAAGTTCTCTTGCAGGATTTCATGTTCTTTTGCATTGTCTATAAACTCACCGTCTATTTCCATCGAACCAGCTTTGCGTATAATTCCAATTTGATTTTTCTTCAATCGATAAATAGGGAACAAAGGTTCATCAATAGCCATAATTAAATCAGCAGCATCAATCGTAGCTTCTAATTTATCTAGAAGACCTTGTATTAATTTTTTGTTGTCTCCTGCAAGTTCTTTGTTTTCGCTTAAAACCTCCTTTAATAGCCCTATTTTCGACGTTTTTTCAGGCGCCATATTTGCCCATAAAGTCTCACACGAACCTTCGCTTTTGGTTAAAGTAGATTCATTTTTTTTAGATGTATCGGTATCCGAAGTGCATGAAATTATAGTTGTAAAAAGGAGAGGCAATGCTACTTGTAATCTTATTCTCATAAGTGTAAAATTTTACCTTGCTGATTATCAGGGCTGCAAATTAAGAAAAGAATTTCATGCAAAAAAAACTAAATGATTAAATTGAAAAAAAATGATGACATAAAAAAACGGAGGAACTATATTAAGACCCTCCGTTCAATCAAATCTTTTGAATTTAAGCAGTAACGCCCAAAATTTCTTTCATTTTTTGACCAATTTGAGCTGGAGAATCAACCACGTGAATTCCACATTCGCGCATGATGCGTTTTTTTGCTTCTGCGGTATCATCATCACCACCTACGATTGCACCGGCGTGACCCATTGTTCGCCCTTTTGGAGCTGTTTCACCTGCGATAAATCCAACTACTGGTTTTCTAGCATTGTCTTTAATCCATCGAGCAGCAATTGCTTCAAGGTTTCCGCCAATTTCTCCAATCATGACGATTCCGTCTGTGTCTGGATCATTCATTAATAATTCAACTGCTTCTTTAGTAGTTGTTCCAATAATTGGATCACCACCAATTCCAATTGCAGTTGTAATTCCTAAGCCAGCTTTCACCACTTGATCAGCTGCTTCATAAGTCAAAGTTCCTGATTTTGAAACAATTCCAATTTTTCCTTTTGTGAAAACGAATCCTGGCATAATGCCCACCTTCGCTTCACCAGCAGTAATGACTCCCGGACAATTTGGTCCAATCAATCTTGTATCCAATCCATGCAAATACTCTTTTGCTTTTACCATGTCTGCAACAGGAATTCCTTCCGTGATACAAACAATTACTTTGATACCAGCAGCAGCTGATTCCATGATAGCGTCGGCTGCAAATGCAGGCGGAACGAAAATAATCGAAACATCAGCTCCCGTTTTTTTAACAGCGTCAGAAACTGTATTAAACACTGGGCGGTCAAGATGAGAAGTACCACCTTTACCGGGAGTAACACCTCCAACAACGTTGGTTCCGAATTCAATCATTTGACCAGCATGAAAAGTTCCTTCACTTCCAGTGAATCCTTGAACAATTACTTTGGAATCTTTATTAACGAGTACGCTCATTTGTGTTATATTGTCTGTTTAAAAATCGAGTTCAAAAGTAGAGTTTTGTATTGGTTAAGGCAAGTAAAATAGTCAATAAGTCAAGGTGAAGATTTATAAAGTTGACATAACCTTGATTTCAAAGAAAAGACAACTGTTCGGCAGTAAATCTCCGACTTGTTGAGATCCATACCCCATTTGTGGCGGAGTAGCTATATAAAAAATACTTCCAGCAGGTTGTCTAATCAAGATTTCTTTCCAAGCAGGCAATAGGTTTTTTAGGTTGAATTCGATTGGTGTTGTTTTTTCGTCGAAGACTGTCCCATCCATATTTTTACCCGTGTACATCACCCTAATTTTATCGTTGTATTTGATGATGGGTCCTTTTCCTTTGGTTACAATTTTATAATAAACACCTGAACTTGTTTTAGTTAATTGTAAGTTTTCTTTTTTCATGAAAACTTGTAATTTTTCATCAAAGGCTTTTTTTTGGGAGTTTGAATATCCAGTGCAAGCGGAAAGGATAAGTACCATAGAAAATAATGCGACTAGAAATTTTAATGATCGGTTCATGGTGTTTAGTTTAACTGGATGGATATAGGAGTAAGAACATATCCCTTTGACATTAAAAGATTAACAAGTCCTTTATCACCTTGCAGATGTGCAGCTCCAACTGCAATGAATAAATCATTTTTGTCGAACTCTTGATCTAATTTAGTTACCCATGTTACGTTTCTATTCTCGCTGATAGTGGTATTCATAAATGTAGACATTTCACCTTTGAACTCACCGAATTTGAGCAATTCAGGAAGATTTTGGTCCAAATAATGATTCTGCATTTTTTCCCATTCCTGTTCACTTGAATCGTTTTTACAGACGGTCTGCATGATCAATTCAACCTTGAGTTCATCAGACATAGAATCGAAAAAGCCCATTTGTTCTTCCAAAGTTTCAAACCCTACCACTGGAATGTCGTTTTCTTTTGCAAGAGCGCTTATTGTGAGGTCATAACTTTTGGTGGAAGTCAATAATTTAGCGAAAGCAAGTTGAGAAAAAACGAGTGGTTTGAATTTGCCCATCAATTTCTCATAAGTTGCCGAGTCCATTCCAAATTCAGTCTTTGTATAATGGTAAACAGAATCACGTTGCACTTTCGACAAAATGTCCGTCATATGACCTTCTTTCATAATGGATAATTCCATTGCCTTTTCTTGATCTTGCAATTCTTCAATTTCAACGCACAAAACATCTGCTTTGCTGATTCTTTTCTTCACTTCTTTTGGAAGCACAAATTTATCTTTGTCTATAAGATGAATTGTTCCATACAAATACCCAACCTTTTTGCTGTCAGGATGTTCAATTTTCCAAAATAAATTGTGTAAATCATTAGGATCAATTTCCTGTCCTTGAGCGAATAAAAAGGTAAAAAGTAAAGTAAAAAAAATGGAAATAATCGGCTTCATTTATTCAGCTACTTTTATTTCAGTCAGAAAATGATCGTCCTCATCGTACAGTTTGCTGGCGTGAAGGCCTACCTTTTTTGCTATTCGAAAAAGAGTATCGAAATCTACATACAGCCAATCGAACCAAGTTCCAACTTCTGATTTATACTTCATCTTAAATCGAAAATTTCCGTAGTATTCCGCATTTAGATTGACCAACATTGAGCCGTCTTCATCTTCATACAAGTATTTTATATCGGAGGAATCACAAATTATTTTCCCGCTGGGCGTCAAAAGTGATTTTGCGTGAAGCAAGGTTTTCTCTAGGTTTGAAAGAGTTCCTGCAATGCCGATTCCATTCATAAGCATTAAAACGGTATCGTATTTTTCATCCTTAACATCGAAGAAGTTAATCTGACGAACTGGAATTTCGGCTTCTTGCAAATATTCTACCGCTCCAGGAGAAATTTCGATGCATTGAACATCCATATCTAGTTCTTTTATCAAATGTGTTGTATGAGCACCAGCACCAGCGCCAACATCGAGCACTTTTCCGTCACATTCTTCCAAGGCGCGTTTTTCTAATTCTGGCATTTCGTCAAATTTGCGGAACAAAACTTCCAAAGGAATTATGTCATCGTCACATATGTCAGACATTACGATGATGTCTCCAGGACGGCGATTTTCAGCGTAATCTAATATTCCTTTTCCGATAGGGTCGCCCCATTTTTTACCTTCCATTAAATTTCAAAATCATCAAAATTGCTAAAATCTTCTTCATCGAAGCCATCTTCCATATCATCGAAACCAAAGTCGTCGTCGTCATCGGAATCATCATCTCCACCAAAAATCTCATTAGAAATCGGTTTAGAATCTTCAAGTGGGGCCTCGCCAATTGCCATTAAAACCACGGGGGAATTAGGCGCATCATCTTGGTAACCAATTAATTCGATTAGGAAAATCCACATGCGTAGAAAGTCATATACCAAAATAAACTTTTGATCTCCGTCAGAAATGAAATCTTTCATTTTGGCAGTTGCCATAACCGTGGGGAGCTCGTCCGCCTTGTCAGACTCATCATACCTCATGTCCATCCAGCTGATTTCATGGCCCTTATCCCAATCTTCATTGGAGACATAAAAAGAAGCCATTTCTTGTCCAGCGAAGTTGAATGACTTTTTTATCGTTTCATAAAACACTTCAAAAGTATCTTCGGTGCTTACTAGAATATCACGAAAAACTTCTTGGCTTTGTTCACTATCGAGTAGAACTCTAAATTTTAATCCCTTCATTTCAATTGGCCCCTTGCTTGGGTGTTACAAATTTACAATATTATTCGGCTATTTGCTTGCTGAATCAGACGCTTTTAACCCAATTTTAGTACCTAATTCCAGCATCAATTTGTATGCCGCTTCGTATTCATTTGGAATCTCACCATCCAAAATAGCCTCTTTTATGTCGGCCTTAATGTTTCCAATATGGGCGCATGGTCCCAAATCAAAAATCTTCATTATTAATTCGCCGCTTATTGGAGGTTGGAAATTACGCACATGATCTTTCTGTTCGATATCTTTCATCTTCTGAACGACATTTTCAAAATTCTTCTTGAATTTCTTGACTTTCATTTCGTTCTTAGAGGTAATATCTGCATTGCACAGAGTCATCAAAGATTCGATATCATCTCCAGCTTCGAAAAGTAGACGTCGCACTGCAGAATCGCTTACATGGTCATGTACCAGAGATATTGGACGCAAATGCAAGCGCACCATTTTTTGAACGAATTTCATTTTGTGATCGAGAGGCAATTTCAATCGTGTAAAAATTTTCGGTGTCATTCGAGCACCTAAATCTTCGTGTCCGTGGAAAGTCCATCCCACTTTTTGATCGAATCGTTTGGTTGGTGCTTTGGCAATGTCGTGCATTATCGCAGCCCACCTCAACCATAAATCGTCCGTATTTTCAGAAATGTTATCGAGAACTTCCAATGT
>DDBE01000080.1 GCA_002332715.1 Flavobacteriales bacterium UBA2040 | reverse complement strand
TAAAAAAGGTGCTATAAATTCACTCTCCTGAACTTCATGATTATTAATCACAAAGAATTTTGCACCTTTTTCTTTGATTAAGTGCTTTATATAGTCCGCATCCTCATATCCACGACTGGCGCTCCATCCTTTTTGATTCATTAGGTACAGAGAAATACTGAAGGAAGGATCTGGTATTGAGATTACCTTATCATTTGGAGAAATCCCAATGGCTCTCATCATTGGCTGTAGCTCCTCAAATTGGTCAAGGTGGACATGCGCGCCGTTTAGGGCTTCCATTTTTATGAATAATGTATCGTTAATCTGTCTTACTTGATCGCCATATTTATTCAATGTTCTGAACCTTGTAATGTGATAAGAATCGATAAGGTTGTAAACTAAGAAAAGGGCAAATACACTTTTCAGAATCCAATGGCTGAAAATCTTGTTGTAATGAACATTTAAGACATTGATGAACGGAATCAAAATAGCCAACATTATTATGAGTAAAGCAATCCAATAGTAATCGTGGACACCAAGCAAGGGCGCCCATAAATAAAAGTAAACGCAACATCCGAATAAGATAATCGGCGTAGATAAATAGGCCGTTAAACTCATTTTCTTCCACAGGAAAAGATTTGTGATACCGACCAAAGCTAGTAATACAAGTATTGATCGACTAAAAAACTGAAAAGAGGTCAAATCCCAAATCACGGTTTTCATATCTTCAATATCCTTCCTAGACATTAGACTAAAAGGGAAAATATTATTGAAAGTATAATGGAATCCATGCTTCAAGTTGTATTGTCTAGCATAGTAATACCATACAAAAATCAATAAAAAACCAATTAAAAGTCCGATTCCTTCTTTCCAATTACCGAGATAAAGTTTTGTTTTCAGCCGTGCACGGATAGGTGGAATTATTTCAAAAATATAAATACCACAAACAAAAATCACTCCAATTAAACTCGATATTTTTAGCCATCCGACAAGAGTGAAAAAGAAGACAAACCAAGCGAAACTCTGCCACTTTCGGAAACGGTAATATCGAACTAGGAAATAACCAGAAACAAGCGCAAAACAAAACGCAGGCGCATCTGTCAGGAAACTAACTCCATAAGCTACAAATAAAGGAGAACAGAAAAGGAGCAAGGACAATGAAGTAGACCAAAACCAATCGCCCCAAAGGAGTCTTAAGGCTTTATAAAATGCGAATATTCCAAAAAAAACGATCGCCAACCAAATCAATCGATACGTTAAAAAAGACTCCCCTGTGAGACTCCACGCTTTACCAACTATATAATATAAGATGGGAAATTCACCAGCACTTTTACCCGTTGTCAAGCCATCAGCGAGCTGATTGTGCATTTCTGGACTAAAAAACGAAGCCCCTTCCTTATAAAAATGCGATAAAGATAAACAGTCCGTTTGCCGCCAAGCGTGATTATTGAATGGGCCTTTGGTTAAAAACGAATCGTAAAATAGAATGGCGAGTATTGCGAATAGCAATAGAAAAATCAGGTCAGCTTTGTTGGTGGACCAGAATGATTTCTTAATAGTATTTGTCATGGTAAATTTCGTGGTGCCAAGATAGTGCAAAACACCAAAATAGAATTATCTAAGCAAATACATTTTCCCAAACTCCTTCGTGAAATAGTTGTCCGCCCCATATTCTCGGTGTTTCATTGTTTCGCCATTTAATTTCATGCGCACCCTTTAGAGATAAACGCCATTCGCCAATTGATCACCAAATTCGTCGGTTCCATTCCATACAAATTCAGAAATATTTCGTCCAATGTTCATCGGTCCAAATTCAGTTTGTGTAATTTCTCGAACGACTTTACCCGTTGGCGTCATGATTTGGATAATCATATCATCGGGAATTTCAGAACCCATTAAGGTGAATACAAAGTGGGTAGAGGTGCTAAACGGATTCGGGTAATTCATCATGTGTGTAATCGTCGATTCATGAATCACTTCGAATTGAATTCTGCATTCTAAATCTCCCGAAAGATTGCCACTTTTGTCCAAACCTTGAACCAGAAAAGTATATTTTCCATCTATATCAAAAGCACCTAGATACGTGATTTTAAATCGTTTGTTTTGTGCATCCGCAGGTATCCACAGCATTATAGTTTGTCTATTCGCTTCAAACGGAATCTTCTTTTGAATTCCATTCGGATCCGTCAGATACACCCCAAAAAAGAGCCGTATCAGCAATCTCATTCATAATCAACAAAGGGTTGTCATCTTTCAGGTTATTAAAATCTCAGAAGCTGGACTAACGATATCACCGTTCAATAAATGTCGACTGTCAAATGTCACATCGAGCAAACGGTTGAATGTTATCTGACGAGAAGGTCGCCGTTGGCAAAGAAGCGGTCTGTAAATCTAAATAATTTAGTTGGTAGACACCCGTTTGAAGAACTTGGAATTTGTAATAAGTTTGGGAATAGTCTATCCATTCGCTGTCAAAAGTTTGGGCAGCGCAGAGTTGCAAAAAAGCAGAAATACAAAGAGTTGGAGTAACGGTTTTAGCATGAGCTATTCATCCTTTGGTTTTGCGTTGTCTGGTTTGTTCAGTTTTAATCTCAATGATATGACGTGAGAATAAAGTGCTACGGATGCATCCCCAATGTCTGTGAAGGCATAATCCAAACTAAATCCTTTGATGTTTACACCTAGTCCGATTGTCGGTTGGAAGTTCAATTTCTCAGAATCATCGAAGTTTTTGACGTATTGAAAATTATTCACACCGCCCCGTACTGAAATATAGGTCTTGTAATTTAAACTGAATCCAAAACTTGGGTCAATAGAAGCGAAGTCAGACTTAATAATTGCATTTCGTTTACCATCTGTTGTAATGGACATGTTTAGCTCTGTTCCCAAAGTCAGTCCTTTTTCACCTAAGTCAAATTCACGAAACCCTCCCAACAATAGTCTAGGTAAAGTTAACTCGAGTCCATTTTCTGGAATTTCATTTCCTGTTTGAAGGAAAACTTCTTTGGTTGTTTCGTCCAAGGTGAAAATCCAAGCATTGAAGGTAGAAGTGGCATCACGAAGCACGGCCCCAAATTTCCATTTATCTTTCAAAGTGTATTGTGCTCCTGCATCTAAACCAAATCCCCAAGATTTTGCAAAATCACCTACTTTTCGGTGCACTAATTTAAAATTTCCACCGACGCTTAAATTCGGAATATTTAATTTTCGAGCATATGAAAAAAGAAAACCATAATCGGCAGCTGTAAAAACAGATATCCTATCATAGTCGATATTTCCATTATTATCAATTAGTTGGGTTGTATTTGGAATGTCGTCTACGGCAAATCGAATAGCTGAAAATCCAACTGTACTTTTCTCATCAATAGAATGTGCCAATCCGAGATAATCGTACTTAGCAATTCCAGCAAAATATTCGCTATGCATTAAAGATGCGTCTAGCCAGGTGTCTACTTTTGTTAATCCTGCAGGATTCCAAAAACTAGAATTTACGGAACCGGTATTCGCCACAACGGAGTTCCCCATACCTAATGCTTCTGCGCCTACCCCGATATTTAAAAATTCATTGGAGTATTTAGGAGCAAGATCACCCTGTCCAAAAGTTACGGTTAAAACCACGAATAGGCTAAAAAAAAGTATTGAAATATTGGTCTTTTGCATAGATTTAAAAACTTGCTTAATCAACGCATTGTCGGTTGTAAAATTGTATGTTGAAAAAAGTCTCAACATATTTATAAGATAAATTTAGTTCTTTTTGACTTATTTTGCAGTATGAAACCCGAAGTAAAACTCTTCAATATTCCTAATTTATTAACAGCTGGTAACATGCTCAGCGGTGTTCTCAGTATCCTGTGCGTTTTTATGGGCCGTTTTGAATGGGCGCCCTGGTTAATTTTTTTAGGCGCATTTTTCGATTTTTTAGATGGATTTGCCGCCCGGCTCACCAAACAATATTCAGAATTAGGTAAGCAACTAGATTCTCTGGCGGATATGATCACTTTTGGTGTTGCACCCGGAATAATAATGATGGTGA
>DDBE01000048.1:6296-6694 GCA_002332715.1 Flavobacteriales bacterium UBA2040 | reverse complement strand
TATGCGACACAATGGCAGATTTACTTTTTCTCCAAGGTTAAAATCCGAAATGGTTTTTCTCCTGAATGAAGTAAAAGTGTGTTGTCTTCCGAGCAGATTACAGCGTAACTTTCCAACTCACCATTCTCGATAACAAGTGAATCTTTCGCTTCATTCATCGCCCATCTGCCAAAATTCGTAGCAATTGTTCCATCAAACTTTGGCGAAGTGATTGTGAAGATATCTGGCTATTCAAATTTATAGTGGGTTTTGTTCAATATGCTCGCGCTTTGTCTGTCCATCGCATCAATGAAAGATTCTTTTAAAATCAGATTAATGTTCTTCAAATGCTCAGTATAATCGATGTCCATAAGTGTCCATTCTCCAATAATTTTATTTTTTCCTCCACAAGAATTGAA
>DDBE01000048.1:240-5922 GCA_002332715.1 Flavobacteriales bacterium UBA2040 | reverse complement strand
AAAATACTTTTTTAGACCGATTTAGACTTTCATCTTTTGGGCTAATAAGTGTATTTTTGTACAACCAATGGAAGAAATTAGAAATAAGGTAAAAGAAAGTGGATTGATCTCAATGGATTTGGCGGATTACAAACCAAAGTATATTTTAATGGATATTGATATCGCGGATGAGCTTTGGCAGGGAATGATTCTGAAAGAGAAAGATTTTCGTTCCTGGATAAAAGATCACGATTGGTCGCAATATGCCGACAAGGCGGTTCGTATATTCTGCTCTGCAGATGCTATCGTTCCAACTTGGGCGTATATGCTTGTTTCTTCGGAACTTCAAGGTGTATGTGAAGCGTATATCGTAGGTTCTAAAGATGAATTATTGAAAAAATTGATTGTTAAAAACATCGATAAAATTTCAACGGATGAATTTGTGGATGGTCGTGTCATCATAAAAGGTTGTTCAGATATTCCTTTTCCTGATTTTGCAATGGTGTGCATGGTGGAAAAATTGCAACCCGTCGTGAAATCGATTATGTATGGCGAACCTTGTTCTACGGTTCCCGTTTTTAAGCGGAAATAGTTTTAAAATTCAAACCTTTCTCTCGAATATTTCGAACCAATTCAGGTAGTAACTCTTTTAGTCTTTCTTCGACTTTCTCATTGTCATGAACTACTAAAATGTCACCTGCTTTTATTTCTTTTTGGGCATTTTTTAAAACTAGTTCAATGGTAACATTCTTGTCATAATCGTAACTCAACAACGACCACATGACTATTTTGTATTTACTCGCCAATCGAGCGGATTGCCACATTGATATTCGACCATAAGGAGGGCGAAACAAGCGCGTACTGGTCAACTCTTCGCAATTTTCAATTGACTTATTGTAGTCAATCCATTTGGTTTTATTCCCTTTCTAATGGTGCATGGTATGGTTGCCAACTTGGTGTCCTTGGTCCAAAATCATCTGAAATTCTTTTGGGTTATCTTCAATATTTTGGCCCACACAAAAGAAAGTAGCGGGAATGTTCTCTTGCTTTAAAAAGTCGAGAATCCAGGATGTAAGTTTGGGCGTGGATCCATCGTCGAAAGTCAAATAAACCGAATGATCAGACGAAGAAAAACCCCACGTTCTTCTTGGATACAATCAAGTAGGAAAACGCGGGGTTCTAAAAACTTTCATATTTGCCTTTATTGACCTTGCTGCATGAGCTGATTTAAGTCAATATTGCCAGCTCCACCATTTGGCTGAGTTGGAGGCGCTAGTTTGGTGTCATCTTTCATCAAACCGTAGAAAACGGCCATGGCTTTCATGTGATCTTCTGCATTGTACAACATAGTTGAATAACGTCCAGATACAGAACTACGCCGTGTTGATTCTCCATTGTCGACTGCCGCATTCTTCAATTTTTCATATTGAGAAGGCAAGGTAGAACCAAACCATTTTTTAATGTTTGCATTTGTTCTTTTTGCCAAAGCACCATCTCTATCGCCAAATTCGGCATCGTTGGCTGCAATTGAAATCTTGAAATAAGAATCCATGGCAGCAAACAAGTCAGGTGTGTTTCTTGCTTTCATGGCAATTCTTGGATCGCTCGTCATAAAATAGTTGATAATTGACTCCAATTGATTCGCCAAGTCTAGCCCTAGTTTGTTCCCTTTTTCTTTGGCACCTGCCGCAAAATAGTTGGTTACGTATGCATGCAGACTTCCATCTGATTGACTAGGAATTTTCACTCCACCCAATTCGTAATTCTCTCTTCCTTGACTAGGCTCACCATGATCAATAATAAGATTCGTTGGCATGATTTTCACAGAGAAATCCAATAAATCAACGATTTTCTTCTTGTTGTTTGCGATCGTTTTGTCACCATCCTTCATGATTTTTTCGACGCGCAATGCTTCGTCTTCTTGTCCTCTCGCACGCATTTGCGCAACGTAAGCCGGACCGTCCGTTTTCATTCTTATTGCATCGTCCATTTCACGCACCAATTGATCCGTAAGGATTTCGAAGTATTGTCTGTATTGCTTTGTGTGACGACGAGCGTAGTAATCTGTTAAAACGCCTTCTTTGTTCATCAATCCGAACTTATACTTGTTCATCAAGTTACTTATCATAACTTCTGTATTCAAATACGTCGTTTTGTCGTCCGTTGGGTTCAATTCATACGTCATTCCATTTTGTTTCAACAATCGAGCATCAAACAAAGCTCTTGAAGCATCACCACCATAAGGAGAAGAGAAATAAATTCCACGTTTCCAATCGTTGTTGGCAAGGATATCAAGGATCATTACTTGTTCTCTGTGAATCGCTTGTTTGTTGAATGAGAAACGAACTTCCTTCGCGCAGTTTTCTCTATCTGCCTCGGTAATTACCCCTGATTTTATTGCGTTATCCACGTCAACTGGTAAAACAAATCCTTTACTTGGGAAAACTCGCATTACCCCATTACTTTCAGTACTTACCAAATTCGCATCGTCTCTAACAAAGGCCATTGCATCATCAATATTACAGAAATCCCATTTCGTTTCGAATGCAGTAATATCTTCTTGAAATTTCTGAATTTGACTTTGATCTGTAAATTTGAATGAACCTGAACGAATACCGTTAAACAATTCGTTTGCAGCTGTAAACTTCGAAATGATATTCTTCGCCAAATCACTAGACATGTTCGTCGACATAGCTTGTTTAATCAATTCCAAACGGTTAACTGAGTTAGCATCCGTAGTGGTATAAGCAGCCATATTGCCCATCATTTGAACATTCAAGGCATCAAGAGCTTGGGTCGCTATTGCTTCGTTACCTTTCAAACGCATTTTAATCATCTTATCTCGAAGACTGTTTGGTACACCAATAGAAGTCATGTTCAATAAATCAAAGAAGTACACTTGATCGGTATTACCCGCATAGTTTAAAATTTGATCTTCTCTAAACTTGATTGGTAAAGGCTCCGATTCGTATGCCTTCATTTTCATTTGGTCGGTATACCAGTCTGTTTGCATCAAAGAAAGGTTGGCAACACGCACATCTGTGCGCACTCCTTCAACTTCTTGCATATACCATAATGGGAAGGTATCATTATCTCCATTCGTGAATAAGATTCCATTTGGTCCACATGATTCTAAATAGTTTGTAGACAAATCCTGAGCAAAAGTTCTTTCACTTCTATCATGATCGTCCCAACCTTGAATTCCCATAACTAATGGAACAAATAATCCGATGACCCCCGCGACAATAGCGCCTTGTTTGTCCGTACCTATCACTTTTCGTAATCCATACATTAATCCAAGAGCACCGCCACCAATAACGAGCATTGTAATCCAACTCATCACATTAGGATAAGAGGTGTCAGCATACATATCTAAGAAAATAGCAACCAATAATCCCGCTGCACCAACGATTCCGATTTTCTTCCACTCTTCCTTGCCGAAATTCTGGAAAGCTTCGTAGAGTGCTAAAACACCCAGGCCAATCCAAATCGCAAAGAAATAGAAGGAGCCAGCATATGCATAATCTCGTTCTCTTGGTTCAAATGGTTTTTGATTTAAGTAAATGACAATGGCAAGACCCGTGAATAAGAAAACGAGGCTGACAATAAAGGCATCTTTTGGTGCTCTATAATAATGGAATATCAATCCAATTATTCCCAAAATAAGCGGTAAAAAGAAGAACTTATTGTTCGATGGATTTTGGCTCGTATAATACGGCGCTGCCTCATCTTGATTCCCTAATCGTGCATTATCTATATAACTGAAACCTGAAATCCAGTTCCCCCTCATTTGATCGCCATGACCTTGAATGTCATTTTGTCGGCCAGAGAAATTCCAGAGGAAATAACGGAAGTACATCCAATTGACCTGATAACTGAAGAAATACGTCAAGTTTTCACCAAATGTTGGTAATCGTTTGCCGTCTTTTCCAATCTCAGTGTCTGCATCCTCTCTGGAATCATACCCGGACCAATCTTTGTAGCCCTGAATTTTCGTGGCATCTTGATCATTGTACATCCTTGGGAAAAAAGTGGTTTGATCGTATGTCGGTATTCTATTCATTCGCGCCGTCCCCGAGTTAGATTCCCAATATTTTTCGGTCACTTCAGTTCCTGACCCAAGGGCTTTAGCATGTTTAATTGCTGCCTTTTCGCTTTTGAAACCTTTGATATCGGCATCGTTTTTCTGAACTACAAAACGGCGAATGTAAAACGGTGAATAACTGTCCCATTCTGAATTATTAGCACCAGCATTCCATCTTCCGTTGTCCATCGCCCCGCCAGTTTCTTTCGAATTCCAGTATTGACCAGTTGCCAGCGGTGACGATCCATATTGCTCCCGTTTCAAATAGGCATGAAGCGTGACTAGATTCTCAGGATCATTCTCATCCAATGGCGTATTTGCGTTGGAACGAATAACGATGACCGCGAAAGAACCGTACCCAATCAACAAGAAAATCATTCCCATTGTAATGTTGTACATCAAGGTATTGCCTGTTCGTCTCGCGCGACGAATCAAGTAAATCGCTGCACCCACAATAACAGCAAAGAAGAACAACGTTCCCGCAAAGAATGGTAAACCCAGAGAATTAACGAACATAACCTCAAATTTTGAGGCAATGCTGACTGTACCTGGAATAAGACCTTCTTGAATAAATCCTAGGACAATTATCGATACAATTCCTGTAATTAGAATGCCTTTTAGATTCGCTTCTTTTTTGTAACGGAAGTAAATGGTATAGCCGATAGCAGGTACAACAAGGATACCCAAAAGGTGAACTCCAATTGCCAAACCGAGCAAGAACATAATCAACAACAACCAACGATCGGGATAAATATTATCCGCTAATTTTCCATTTTGGACAATGCCCATTTCTTCGTCCCATTTCAGAATTGCCCAAAAGACAACCGCAGTAAACAAAGATGCCATGGCGTATACCTCACCCTCAACAGCGGAGAACCAGAAGGACTCAGAGAATGTATAGGCTAAGGCTCCGATAAATGAACTTGCTAAAATGGTAATTTGATCTCCTGATGTTAATTTACTTTTACGATTCAGAAGAATCTTTTTGCCCAACATGGTGATGGACCAGAACATGAATAGAATTGTAAATGAACTACTCAATCCACTTAGTCTGTTGATCCACATGGCAACATTTTCAGGCGCAGCGAAGAAAGAGAACATTCGCCCGATAACCATGAACAAAGGCGCACCTGGTGGGTGACCAACTTCCAATTTGTAAGCAGCAGTGATGTACTCTCCACAATCCCAAAGACTTACTGTTGGCTCTGCCGTTACGAAGTAAACAATTGTAGCGATTAAAAAAACGGACCATCCTAGGTACGTATTCCATTTTTTAAATGTCATAGTGTTGTTTTAGTCTGTCAGCTTGAAGTTTTTGTGTTCGTCATTCTCAAACCAGACATCTGTTATTGCCTTGCGAATTTAGGAATATATCCCATGCACGAAAAGATTTTTGGCGTGAATTTTTCTAAAAAAATACAAGAAAACAGAGCATTCGCTTAATAAGGATGAAAAAAGTGCAAAAAATAAACTTTTTCCATTGTGAGAAATGAATTTATTCATAAATTTGCCACCGCGTAAAGAACACCATTTCTAAGCGAACGTTGTGAAACTGTCCTATGGTGTAATTGGCAACACGTCAGTTTTTGGTACTGAAGAGTCTAGGTTCGAGACCTAGT
>DDBE01000048.1:0-212 GCA_002332715.1 Flavobacteriales bacterium UBA2040 | reverse complement strand
GCCTTGCGAATTTAGGAATATATCCCATGCACGAAAAGATTTTTGTCGTGAATTTTTCTAAAAAAAACACAAGAAAACAGACCACTAGGTCTAAAAGAAAGAAAAAAGCACAAAAAATTAACTTTTTCCATTGTGAGAAATGAATTTATTCATAAATTTGCCCCCGCGTTAAGAACACCATTTCTAATCGAACGTTGTGAAACTGTCCTATG
>DDBE01000026.1:7721-14767 GCA_002332715.1 Flavobacteriales bacterium UBA2040 | reverse complement strand
AAAAGAACAAACAGTGTAAGTTGAGCATTTATAGCTATCATTTCACTGATTACCAAAGTAAAAAGAACAGCTAGATTTATGGTGTACATAATTCCGGGACCGAGATATTGTCGCACTTGTGTAACATCCTCAGAAATTCGATTCATGATATCACCAGTATTGTTTTTTTTGTAAAAATTATAGCTTAATCGCTGGTATTGATTGTAGATTTCATTTTTTAAATCAAATTCAATATATCGACTTGTGACGATAATTGTTTGTCTTGTGAGGAATAAGAAGAACCCTTTTCCTAAGGAAAGAAGCATGTAAATTCCACCGATTTGAAGAGAAAGGAGTAGGGCATCATTCAGTCCTTCAGCTTGCTGTGTCGTCATAATGTCATCCACCGTGTTTTTGACAAACAAGGGCATTTTTACCCCAAAGTAATTCGAACAAATAATAAATAGTATTCCTAACAACATCCGCCATTTGTATTTGACAAAATATTTGTTGAGATAACTGAGTGCCTTCATGCGATTAAATTCCTATTTTTGTGCCGCCAAATGGGTTGTCGACAAAATTAGCGATTCATGACGACAAATACCGTTAATTAAAATCTGATTTGTATGATTGATGTTAAAAAACTTTCTGAGGTCAACCTAATGGAAAACCCCGTAATTGCTCAAATGAACATTCTTGGTCATGAGCAATTGTTGTTTTGCAATGACAATGCCACTGGCTTGAAAGCGATAATCGCGGTTCACAATACCGTGCTTGGGCCAGCTCTTGGTGGAACCAGAATATGGAAATACACGAACGAAATGGAAGCCTTGAATGATGTGCTTCGTTTGTCTCGTGGCATGACTTATAAAAACTCTATTTCCGGTTTGGATTTAGGAGGCGGAAAAGCCGTTATTATTGGCAATTCTAAAACTATGAAATCCGATGCTTTATTCCGTCGCTTCGGACGTTTTGTCGATAGTTTAGCTGGAAATTATATCACTGCTGAAGATGTTGGTGTTAATCCAGATGACATGGTTTCTGTTTCAAAAGAGACAAAATATGTTGTTGGTTTGCCAGGGAAAAGTGGCGATCCTTCGCCAGTTACAGCATTTGGAACCTTTATGGGTATGAAAGCTTGTGCGAAACATCAATTTGGATCGGATGATTTATCAGGTAAAAAAGTGGCTGTTCAAGGAGTTGGGCATGTTGGTGAGTATCTTGTGAAGTATTTGGCAGAAGAAGGGGCGAAAATTTACATTACGGATATTGATGCAGTGACATTGAAATCAGTTAGTGAAAAATATGGAGCAACTATCGTTGGGTTAGATGAAATCTACGACATCGATATGGACATATACGCACCATGTGCTTTGGGATCTACGGTAAATCCAGAAACGATTGATCGATTGAAGTGTTCGATTATAGCTGGTGCTGCCAACAATCAATTGAAAGTGGAAGCAATTCAAGGAAGCGAAATGTTGAAAAAAGGAATTGTTTATGCGCCTGACTATGCAATCAACGCTGGTGGTGTCATCAACTGTTTTGGAGAAGTAAAAGGCTTTGAAAACTCTTGGGCCTTGGGTCAAGCAGAGAAAATTTACGATACAATTTACAATATTGTAGATCGTTCGAAAAAAGAAAATATTCCAACTTACCAGATTGCGAATAAAATGGCAGAAGAAAGAATCGAAAAGGCCATTCAAATAAATAGAAAATTGTAATGTTAAATCGTAGACATTTAAGAATTAAGGTGTTACAGGCATTGTATGCTTATTTTCAATCCAATGATCCAAACTATGTGAAATTGGAAGAAAATCTCATGAATTCTATCGAGAAAATGTATACTTTGTACCTTTATTTCTTGTTGTCATTTGAAGAAATTAAGGATCAAGCAGAACATAGGTTAGAGGAAAGTAAAAAGAAATTTCGTCCGACGGAGGAAGATTCGAACCCGAACATGAAGTTGATCAACAACCGAGTTTTCTCAATGTTGGAGAAACATAAAGAATTGAAAAGAGAAGCCAACAACCACAAAGCAAGTTGGGAGGGAGCAGAGAATCAAGAATTGTTTAGAAAGATATTCTTAGTCATTCGTGAAAGTGAAACTTTTTTCGATTATATGAACAATGGCGAAGATTCATTTGAAGATGATTTAGCTTTTACGGTTGAGTTATTTAAAGAAGAAATCGCCAATTCTGAATTGCTTTACAATCATTTAGAAGAGTTGGACATCCATTGGATAGATGATATTGACCTTTTATGTTCTATGGTGGTTCGCACAATCAAAGGTTTCACAGAGAAAGAACAAAACATTTTTCCTTTGTACAAAGATGAGAAAGACGAGGTTTCATTTGTAAAAGAATTGTTCCGTAAAACGATAAAACTTAATGATGAGTCTGAAACGTTAATTGACGATTTGACAAAAAATTGGGAATTGGACCGTATTGCTAAAATTGATGTTTTACTGATGAAAATGGCAATAACCGAATTGCAAGTATTTCCAAATATTCCGACGAAGGTAACTTTGAACGAATATATCGAGATTTCGAAATTTTATAGTACACCGAAAAGTCATACTTTTATCAACGGGATTTTGGATAAAGCTATTTCTAAACTCACTACCGACAGGAAAATTAAGAAAACAGGTCGAGGTTTAATGAATTAATAATACAGAAAAAAAATGAAAATAATTAAAACAATGGGGGCGTTGGCAATAATATTGTTGTTAATAAATTGCAGTGGTAGCAACAAACATATTGTGGGTCAAAAAACGACTTTTTCGGTAAATCAAACTTTTGATGCCGGAGAAGTGATTTTGGGCGAAAAGATTGATGCTGAGTTTGTTATAAAAAACACTGGTGATTTCCCATTAGTAATTAGTGACGTAAAAGGTGGGTGCACATGTACGGTTGTTGATAAGCCTAAGGAGCCAATTTTGCCGGGTGATACATATAAAATCAAAGCATCTGTAAAAACAGAAAACGCAAGTGCAGGAATTTTGAGTAAGTCTGTTGGAATTACGGCCAATACGGAGCCGTCTATAACCACAGTAATAGTAAAAGCGTTAGTAAAGAATAAATAATAATAAATTAAAAAGATAAAAAAATGGGCGGAGGTAGTGGTCAATTAATAATGTTGGTTCTAATCTTAGTAGTATTCTACTTTTTCATGATTAGACCACAAATGAAGAAACAAAAGGAATTGAAAAAATTCCGTGAAGGTTTGGCAACGGGTGATAAAGTTGTAACAATTGGTGGGATCCATGGAAAAATTTTGGAAATCAACGATGCGACAGTTTTAATCAATTCTGAAGGAAGTAAAATAAGATTGGATAAATCTGCAATCTCTTCTTCTTTTGAAGAAGCAGGTGGATTGGGACAAAAATAGGTTTCAAACAAATAAAGAAAATAAGGGTGTCTATGCAATTAGATGCCCTTTTTAACTTTTAGAACCAGCTCTTTTTGTTTGACGTTTCACCTTTTTGTATTTACGTTCGGTTTTTCGGTATTTTTTTTTCGATTTTCTGTATTCCTTCTGGTTTTCTTTGAATTTTTCTTTATCCAAAGGTTTTAATTCCCAATCAAAAGGAACTCGTTTTTTGATAATATCAAGGATTACAATCTCAGTTATCCAATCATCTCCGTATGGGTCGTATTCTACGCCGAGGTCCTGTTCCCATATTTTCCCCATTCCTTCGTATAAATTGGCTTGTATCTGACCTCTGTATTTAGAAACTATATCGGTAACCGTTTGTCCCGTTTCACGATGAACAAGCTTCATTAGCATTATTCCTTGATTTATGTACAAATCACGAATATCATAAATAAATTGGTCCTTCAGGATTTTGTGGGCCTGTTTACCATATTTTTTTTGCTTTCGCTTTTTCTCAATAGTCTGATACTCCGCTTCAAATTCTGCTAAATACGCTTTTGCCTGCAGAGCCAATGGGTAAACTCTTTTAATTTCATTCAGAGCGTGTTGATATTTTAATGCGAAATCTTTATCTACCCGAACTTCAGGCATTTCCTGATAACGTTCTTCGGGCACCTCCTGAGCCATTGAACAAAAGAGTGTTAAAGAAATCAATAAGAGGAGTAAATATTTCATGCCAATTTCTTTCTAAATTTATCGATTAGAATTAATATTTGTTATATGTCAAAAAGTCTGCCAAATATACTACGCCTGCTAACGGTTGCTTTTGTCTTGTATTCTTGTTCTGCTGAAAAGTACGAATCAAATTGTGTAGGATGTGGTGAAAATGGATTGTATGGAGATTTGTTAGAGGAAAACTTGCCAGTGGATATTGTTCCAGTTTCTGAAAAAGATACGACTTTATCAGCTGATGAAAATTTTGCAGAGAACAAAAAGAAAATCGAGAAAATTTATGGTGAACAATGGGATTTTTGTCATTGTATTTTGGCAAATGATTCTTTGGATAAAGTAGTGAAGTCTGGCGCTGAATTAGATGATAATTTCATGAAAGTTTTTGAAACAGTAGATCAAAAGTGCAAGGCATTTTTAGTGATGTCGCCAAATCAAACGCCCGAAGAACGGGCAGCCCATGAGAAAAAAACCAGAAACTGCTTGCGTAATGCTCGTTAAAGATTCTTGCGCTATTTAGTTTGTCTGATACAGGATTAATCCTTAAATTTGTTTTGTGAAGAGAATATTGAGTTTTTTCTTGATTATTGGTTTTGTCTTGGTTCTTTCGCCGAGAACAGTTTTTCATTCACATGCGCATGAACACGAACATCACGAAATAAAAAAATCGTCTGGAGGTGCTGAATTCGATGCGGATTGTTTGGTGTGTGATCTAGATTTAAGTCTTTTTACACCTTCTCAGCCTTTTCATTTGTCTTTTATAAAAGATGGGTTTGCTCCACTGAAAAGTATTCCTACTCAAGTTGCGAATACGAATTATTCACCAATAGTATCGCTTAGAGGTCCCCCTCGTTTTGTTTAAAGATTATTCCTACGGGAAAAAGTAGTCATTAAACAAAACATTTCATGAAGAAATTAATATTGACCACCATTATGATTGGGTGGTTCATTTTTCTTTATGGTCAAGACTGTTCACTTAAAATTAGTGGACTTGTCATAGATGACCATACAGGAGAAATTTTAGTTGGGGCAAAAGTTGCTCTAAAAAATTCATTCGTAAAAGCTGTTTCCGATAGTTCAGGACAATTTATGTTGGACGGATTATGTCCAGGTCAAACACAGCTAGTTTGTTTACATCATGTTGGTTGCGAGTTATTTAAGATGGATTTCAACCTTATAAGTGATACTAGTATAGTTATACGAACAGAAACACATTTTTTAGAATTGGATGAATTTAAAATTGAATTTTTTGTTCTAGATAAAAACGTTTTGTCTACTGCTAAATTATCAGAAGATGAAAGGTTTAATCGCTCTGGAAATACTTTGGGTAAACAACTAGAAGCCATTCCTGGAGTGAGCACTCTTTCAACAGGAAATTCTATTTCTAAACCTGTTATTCATGGTCTGCATTCGAATAGAGTAATTCTATTGAATAATGAAATTAGACAAGAAGGGCAGCAATGGGGAAGTGAACATGCTCCCGAAGTAGATCCATTTCTCTCAAGTGATATTACGGTAATTAAGGGTGCCAGTTCATTGCGTTATGGTCCGGAGGCAATTGGAGGCGTTATTTCGGTAAGTCCACCAGAATGGGAAAAGAAAAAAGGATGGTCTGGCAATGCATTTGGAAGTTTTTCATCGAATGGCCGACAAGTAGCATCGGGCATCTTATTAGAGAACCATTTGAAAAAAATCAATGGACTGTTTTTTCGAGGTCATGTATCAGCGAAAAAAGCAGGAAATATTGCTGCTCCTAATTATTTCCTTGGGAATACCGGGTTGGAAGAATTGAATTTTTCTTTGGCATCAAAATACGAGCGTGGAAAGCATGAATGGGAAGCGTTTTACTCTCGTTTTTTAACCGAACTTGGTATTTTTTCGGGAGCCCATATTGGCAATCTTTCAGATTTACAAGCAGCTATTAATTCCTTTGAACCAGCAGTGAAAAGTGATTTTGCCTATCGTTTTTCTTCGCCAAAGCAAGAAATAAAGCATGATTTATTCAAGCTTTCTTGGAATACGAGTTGGAATAAAATTCTTTCGTCAAAACTAAGTTATGGCTATCAACAAAATGATAGAAAAGAATTTGATATCCCTTCCATATATAGCAGCGTTCAAGATAGTACTAGTCCCGATTTTCATTTGCAATTATATACACATACTGTCGACTTAGAGGTGACGAGCATTCTCGGGAAAAAAGTAAAGAGCACGTTTGGTGTGCAAGGTCTTCGGCAAGGCAACGTAAGAGCAGGACGATATTTAGTGCCTAATTTTTACAAGAATCAAATTGGTGCGTTTGCTTTGGTCAACTATTTTTCAAAAAAATGGAGTGGGGAAGGAGGTCTGCGGTATGATGTAGTGCAATTGAAGACGTTTTTATACGAGAATAATTTACTGATCAAACCCGAGCATCTGTATCATGATTTCAGTTCGTCCATAGGACTGAGCCGTACTTTTGGACATCATTTGGTGTTGAAATCATCAGTCGGATATGCTTGGCGTCCACCGAGTATCAGTGAATTATATAGCGATGGTTTGCATCATGGCGCAGCGGCTATTGAAAGAGGAGACAGAACTATTGGCGAGGAGAAATCTATTCAAGGAAACTTGTCTGGCATTTATAAGTCAAGAAAATTGAATGCACAAGTTGATCTCTATCATCTTCACTTCATGAATTTCATTTATTTGAAGCCTAAAAACGAATTAGAGTTGACTATAAAAGGCGCTTTTCCAAGTTTTCAATACGAAGATCTTGCTGCGCGTTTTTCAGGGATAGACTTCAGTTTAAACTATTCCTTTACAGAAAGTTGGGTGTTTAACACAAAGTATAGTTTGGTGCGAGCGATAAATACGACAGAAAATAAATTTCTCGTTGGAATTCCAAACGATAGTTGGAAAAATGGCATTTCTTTTTCATACACATTTAGAAACGAAAGAATAATTCAAGCTGAGATCGATGCAGA
>DDBE01000026.1:0-7351 GCA_002332715.1 Flavobacteriales bacterium UBA2040 | reverse complement strand
TTAATTACCAATTTAAAGTAAAAGAAAACAAATTTAGAATAGGCGTAGTAATAGAAAACGCGCTGAACAAAGAATATAGAAACTACATGAACCGCTTTCGTTATTATGCCGCCGAAATGGGCCGAAATGTAAGTTTAAAAATTAGTTATGAATTTATATAAAAAGTAAAATTATGTTTAATAAAAATAACAATAAAATGTCAAAAAAAATCAATTTAGTAATTCTGTTAATGCTAGTCATGGCTGTCAGTATCCAATGTAAAAAAGATGATCCGATTGTCAATCCACCAATTCAAGGCGAGGAGGAAGAATTAATTACTACGATGAATTTAGAATTCATCGATTCTGCAGGTGTTTTAACTAATCAAACTTTCTCGTTCAAAGATCCAGATGGTCCAGGTGGAAATGCACCGACTGTTTTCGACACTATCGCATTATCAGCTAACAATACCTATAATGTAGCTATAACTTTGTTGAATGAATCAGTTAGTCCAGCAGAGGACATAACGGTTGAAGTCTTAAATGAAGCAGATGAACATTTCTTTTGCTTTGAGCCCTCAGTTGCTGGAAATTGTATTGTCACACGAACAGATTCTGACGGACAATATGAGATTGGATTAGCTAGTAAATGGAATGTATTGACGATTTCACAAGGATTTATGCTGATTAAATTAAAGCATCAACCAGGAGTTAAAAATGGCACGTGTAGCCCCGGTGAAACCGATATTGAGATTAATTTCCCGGTAAAGATTCAGTAAAACCATTAAAATCAAAAAAGGTGCAATTTTTAAATTGCACCTTTTTTGATTCTATTATTTGGATCGATTAATAATAAATGGCTCTTCTTACTTTTGTTACGTATTTCGCCAAACGAATTACTTGCTTCGTATATCCGAACTCATTGTCGTACCAAGCATACAAAACAACATTTTTACCGTCTTTTGAAACGATAGTTGCATTGGAATCATAAACCGAACAACATGTATTACCAATAATGTCACTTGACACCAATTCTGGATCGTATGCGTAGAAAATTTGATTCACTAAGTCACCATTTAAGGCAGCATCTTTCATTAAAGCATTAACTTCTTCAATAGTAGTTGTACCGCTCAATTCTAAGCTCAAAATAGCCAATGAACCATTTGGAGTGGGAACACGAACAGCATTTGCCGTTAATTTATCCATCAAGTCTGGAATGACTTTCGTTACTGCGTTTCCTGCCCCAGTAGAGGTAATAACCATATTGATTGCCGCTGAACGACCTCTACGTGGTTTTTTGTGCATGTTGTCCAACAAGTTTTGGTCATTGGTGTATGCATGAACCGTTTCGATATGTCCTTTCTTCACTCCATATTTGTCGTTGATTACTTTCAAGACTGGAGATATAGCGTTTGTTGTGCAAGATGCCGCAGAATAAATGTTCTCGTTTTCAAGATCTAATGTTCCTTGATTGATGCCATAAACTACATTGGGAACTTCTTTTCCTGGAGCAGTCAATATTACTTTTGAAGCACCTTTAGCTTTCAAGTGACGGCTAAGTGCTTCACGATCTCCGTATACCCCTGTGTTGTCTATAATCAAAGCATTGTTTATACCGTAGGCAGTATAGTCAATATCTTCTGGATTGTTTGCATTAATAATTAACACGGTATGACCGTTAATGATGATTGCTTTCTTTTCCAAATCTACATCAACACTTCCTTTGAATGCACCGTGAACAGAATCTGTACTCAAAAGAGAAGCACGTTTAATGATCTCTGCATCCGAATCACCACGAGTAACGATGGCACGAAGGCGCAATTGCTGACCTTTTCCAGCTTGCTTGATCAATTCACGAGCAGCCAAACGGCCAATACGACCAAAACCGTACAATACAACGTCCCTTGGTTCGATGGTTGAATCACCAGCTGTAGCGAATAAACTCAATTTGTTTGCCAAGAATTCTTTTTTACTTGAAAAATTAGCTTGTTCAACGATCCATTCGTTTGCCAATTTACCGATGTCAATTTTAGCCGGAGCCAAATCCATTTGCTGCAATTCTTCTGCTAAATCAGATGTTGTAAATACATCAATTGGTTTGTTTACCACTTTACGTGAATACGCATGAAGATTCAAAATCTCAGAGATTGTGATATCCAAAAGGTGATTTCGGTAAAGTACTAACTCAATTCCTTGGTCGTACAAAAGTTCTCCTACTTTGCTTGCCAATTTTACGGCAGCACGCTCGCGCTTCAGATGCGAATTGAGCTCTTTCTCATAGCCTAAAGCTGTTTCCATTAAAATTATTTGTTTGGGGTGAAAATAAATAAAGTAAAAAAGGCTAATTACCCATGGATAACTAGCCTAATGTTTTTAGCCGAGGTAAGCTTTCAATAGCTTATTTCTCGAAGCATGTCTAAGACGACGAATCGCCTTCTCTTTAATTTGTCGAACTCGTTCGCGCGTTAAATTAAATTTAGATCCGATTTCTTCAAGTGTCAAACCGTGGTTCATTCCAATTCCGAAGAACAAACGTATGATTTCTCTTTCTTTGTCTGTCAATGTGCTCAATGAGCGCTCGATTTCTTTTTGCAATGACTCCGCCATTAATACGTGATCGGCTTTAGGTGAATCAGCGTTTGCCATAACATCCATCAATGTACCACCATCCTCAGCTGTTGAGAGTGGAGCATCCATAGATACGTGACGTCCTGAAACGTTCAAGCTTTCTTTGATCTTGTCTTCTGGAACTTCAAGTGCTTCTGCCAATTCTTCTGCTGAAGGTGGACGTTCATACTCTTGTTCCAATCGCGAAAATGCCTTGTTGATTTTGTTCAAAGATCCTACTTGGTTCAATGGGAGGCGCACTATACGCGCTTGTTCTGCCAATGCTTGTAAAATCGATTGACGAATCCACCATACGGCGTAAGAGATAAATTTAAATCCACGTGTTTCATCAAACTTCTGCGCTGCCTTAATAAGACCAAGATTTCCTTCGTTGATTAGATCAGGAAGAGTTAATCCTTGATTTTGATACTGTTTTGCTACTGAAACTACGAAACGTAAATTCGCTCTTGTCAATTTTTCGAGAGCCAACTGATCACCTTGTTTAATTTTTCTTGCCAATTCGACTTCCATCTCGGCAGTAATCAACTCCTCTCGACCAATGTCTTGCAAGTATTTGTCTAATGATTGACTCTCGCGGTTGGTGATGGATTTGGTGATTTTTAATTGTCTCATTCTTGATTTTTGGGTTTTTCTAACGTTTAAGCTTGTTGAATTAGTAAGAATACCTTTCGCACAAGTGGCTACAAAGGTACGACCAAAAAAAGCTCATTTCCAAAAGAAAACGAGCTTTTTTTTAACATTTTCGTTCCTCAAATACCGTGCCTAAAGCCTTATAGTCCAAGACCTCTGTAGTCCTTTTTACCACTTGGTGTTATGAATTCAATCAAAACTCCACGATTATTGCCGTTTAACTTAGAGGTCAATTGGTCGACAGATATAATAGGTTCATTATTGATTTTCGTAATGATATATCCTTCTTTCATGCCAATTGAAGCCAATTTTCCTGCATTCAATGATTTGATTTTAACTCCGGAATCCAAGTTCAATTCTTTCTTTTCTTTACTTGTAAGTTCACTAAATATGGCCCCGAGAGCACCGGATTTTAAAACTTCTTCTTTGGTAACCAATTTCGTTTCACCATCTGAATTTCGAAGTACTACCTCAAGAATTTCTTCATCGCCATCTTTTTGACGAACAGTGATAACCGCTTTGTCTCCAGGACGTCTTTTTCCAATTTCTTCTTGAAGACTTGCCACAGAGTTAACTTCTTTATTACCAATTTTTAGAATTACGTCACCATCTTTAAGTCCTGCTTTTTCTGCACCACCATTTTCAATAACTTTCGAAACGTACACGCCCTTCAGGTTAGGCAGTTTTTTATCTGTTTTAATTTCTTGGTTGATATCTGCAATTTGAACACCCAAGAAACCACGTTGTACAATTCCGTAATCAATCAAATCACTCATGACTTTTTGAACCAAATTCACAGGAATGGCAAAGCTGTATCCAGAATAAGATCCTGTTTGCGAAGCAATAGCGGTATTGATTCCGATTAGTTCACCATTTGTGTTTACCAATGCACCACCACTGTTTCCTGGGTTTACAGCTGCGTCAGTTTGTATAAATGATTCAATAGGAACAATGTCCTTTTTACTGCGGTCACTTAATAAATTTATATTTCTCGCTTTGGCTGAAACGATACCTGCAGTAACTGTAGAGGTTAAATTAAACGGATTACCTACGGCGAGTACCCATTCGCCCACACGCAAGTTGTCACTATTTCCAATTGAAATTGCTGTCAATCCCTTCGCTTCAATTTTTAGCACGGCAACGTCAGTAGAAGGATCAGTTCCAACTATTTTTGCGGTGTATTTTGAATTATCGTTCAGAATAACTTCTATTTCGCTAGCATCTTGAATAACGTGGTTGTTTGTAACAATGTATCCGTCATTCGAAACAATTACTCCGGAACCAGAGCCTTGACCTTCTTGTTTAAATTCGCGCCCACCAGCACCAGGTCCATAAAAGAATTCGGAAAAAACATCTCTTTGAAAAGAAGTCTGCACCACTTTGGTTGTCACGTGAACAACCGAATTCAAAGTGTTTTCCGAAGCACTGACGAAGCTATTCGCATCTCCAAGAGCATTGTGCAGACCAGCTCTTTGAGCGTAGTCGCTAGCATTTTGATTTAATACAGAATCCGATTGAGAAGAGGTATTGTCAATAGATGCTACATAAACACCCAGAGGAATTAGACCGCCTAGTAATCCTAATCCGATTGTTTTTAATGTTGAAGATATAATCATGGTTGTATTAAATTTTAATTACTGATTTGTTGTACATCAATTATAACACCAAATTTACCAATGTATTACATTGCTCTTTGTTAAAAAGCGTTAAGCTTTAGCTTGCTATAAGCTATATAAACCCTACATTTGTGAAGATATAACAAGATATGGAATTTGATTTTTACAAATACCAAGGTGCCGGAAATGACTTTGTATTTCTTGACAATTTTTCAGGAAAATATGACGATTTGACATTGACGCAAATCGAACGTTTGTGTGATAGACGATTCGGAATAGGTGGTGATGGGCTTATAAAAATTGATAAAAGCGCTGATTGGGATTTTAATATGGATTATTACAATTCGGATGGAAGCAAAAGTTTTTGTGGAAATGGCGCTCGTTGCTCGGTCCGTTTTGTTAATGATCATTTGTTGAAGAAAGATTCGTACACATTTAACGCCATCGACGGTGTTCACAAAGGCCAGTTGTTGGGTACAAACATTTCAATCGATATGCATAATATTGACGAGATAGAAAAAATTGACGAAAACACCTTTGTATTAGACACTGGTTCACCACATTATATTAAATTTCTCGATAAAGTAGAGCAATTAGATATAGCAGCTTTTGGGCAAAAAATCCGATTTAACGATAGGTTTGAAATGGAAGGTATTAACGTAAATGCAGTTCAAATTCTTGGCGATAATGAACTTTTCATACGCACCTACGAAAGAGGAGTAGAAGACGAAACATTGGCATGTGGGACAGGAATATCAGCCGCAGCTATTGCTTTTGCAGAGAAGCAAAATCGAGAAGGTGACGCTAAAATTCAGGTGAAAGCAATGGGAGGGAAACTAGCCGTTACTTTTCATGCACAAGGTTATGGGAGTTACAAGTCGATTAAGTTAATTGGACCAGCTGAATTCGTTTATAAAGGAACAATCGATGTATAAATTTGATAAGGAACTAGCTTCGTTTGATTCAATCGACCAATTGAACGCTGGATTTCACCTGTGGATTTGGAATCCAAATATCAAGAGTCCGCATTTAGGCATTTCATTGGACGGTAAATATTATTCTCTACAATATCAGGGCAAACAAGAGAATTTAAACGTCGATATTCTATTTAATGTGGCTAAGCGAAAGAAAAATTCAGCTTTAGTCATTGAATTGGCCACTAACCTGAACAAATCTCGCATTAACGAGGTGTTTTCAATATATACTAGCTGTGAAATAGATCAATGTTCATGCTCGAAACCTCTGTTCGATGTATTTGATATTCAAAAGCCCGATGGAATTTTGTTTGATATCCTCGAAAGTCAAAACGATTCAGTTATTTCATTGAAAGGAATACAATTGGCTCCTGATTTCAAAGGAATTCCGATGTATACCTATACAGATGTTCTCATGAATCTAAATGCATTGCCATCGTGAGTTTATCGAAGGAAATTTTTATCCGAGATGTCCAGGCTTCCGATCATGCTGTTATTTTTAAATGGGAGAACGACCCTAAAAATTGGGCCGTATCTGAAAGAGACAAGGAATATACATTTGCAGAAATTAAAGCATTAATAGCCTCTGCAGAAGACTTCAAGGAATCAAACCAAAAGAGATGGATGATTTCGAAAAAGGATAAACAACTCATCGGAACAATAGATGTTTTTCAAGGAGATTTCAGAAAAGGGCAGGTAGGAATTGGCATTTTAATCACTGATGAAGCCGATCGGAAAAAGGGTTTTGCGGCTCAAGCTGTGGTTCAAGCAATAAATAAATGTTTTGCTGATTATTTTGTAGATACTTTCTATGCTGACGTTCATGCATCAAATCTGGCGAGTGCGGCCTTGTTTATAAAATGTGGATTTGAACCTATCCATGAACTCGATGATAATTCTAACTTTGATTCACAAAACTCGACAATTATACGATTGAAGCTATGCGTAAAAAAATTATCATAACCGCTGTTGTTCTTGGAGTTATCGGTGCCATTGTTTTTAAAAGTAAGATAGCTCTATTCTGGTGCGCTATGTCTGAGACGAAAAACACGAAAGATACTTCTTTCTTTATTACAGAAAAGATGAGTCTAGAGTCCTTGGCAAAATCGCTCAAAGCTTTAGGTTTCGTATCAAGTGAAAATGGAATCTTGACTTTAGGTGAATACAAAAATTTAAACGAATCGAGAATAGCCATCGGGAAATACATCATCAAGCCCAATACGAGTCTCCGTGATTTGTTAAATGGTTTTACAATAAATAACAATGGCAATGGAAATGCAGAAGTAGAGGTGGACGTTGTTGTTCCAAATGTTCGGTTCATCAATGATTTAGCCGGAAAACTCGCAGAAAACACTATCATTGACAGTGCGACTTTTATTAGCCTTCTTGAGAATCCAGAAACCTTAAACAAATATGGATTTTCCAGAGAGGAATTTCCAGCCATGTTTCTTCCGAATACGTACAAAATGTATTACGATACAGATGAAAAGGTTTTTTTGGACAGAATGGCGAAGGAATTTAAAAC
>DDBE01000081.1:5515-15865 GCA_002332715.1 Flavobacteriales bacterium UBA2040 | reverse complement strand
ATTTCTAATCCGTATAGAAATTACCATCAATTTTTCGATTGCCAACTTTGCTGTTTCTTCTCGTTCAGTATGAAACAAAATAGCGGCTCCCTCCTCTTCTGCTCGACCTGTACGACCAATTCGGTGCATATAGTTTTCAGGAAAGTTTGGAACGTCAAAATTGATCACATGACTAATTCGATCTAAATCTAAACCACGAGCGATAACGTCCGTCGCTATCAATATTCTATTTTGACCACTATCAAACTTCTCAATTGCGGTCAAACGAGTATTTTGGGCTTTATTGGAGTGAATTACCCCAATTTCAGTTCCGTAATCTTCCTCAAGCTCTTGAAAGAGCTTATCAGCCAATCTTTTGCTCCCAACAAAGACCAACACTTTTCTGAACGTGTTTCTGTCGTTGATTAAAATTCGTAATAGGTTTATTTTTGTGTAAAAATTCTCTACATAATAGCTAGACTGCTGAATATTATCAAGGGGCGTTCCGCTAACAGCAATACTGACTTTAGCAGGGTTTATAAAGAAAGCATCAATCAACTCCTCAACTTCATCTGTCATCGTCGCAGAAAACATAATGTTCTGTCGCTTATCCGGCATCAATTCGAAAATACTCATCAATTGCGGACGGAATCCTAAATCGAGCATAACGTCGACTTCATCAATGACCAATCGTTTACAATTCTTCAACGAAATGGAATGATTCAACACCAAATCGTACAATCTGCCTGGCGTGGCAACGATAATATCGACACCATTCAATAATTTTTGTCGCTGTGTATTGATATTGACTCCACCAAAAATCCCCAGAATTCGGACGCTAAGATATTTAGCAAAAAGCTCAAGCTCTTCCACCACTTGCACAACTAACTCTCTCGTTGGCACAAGTATCAAAACTCTTGGGTGAAGTTGTTCTGAATACGATAAATCTTCTAAAATGGGTAAACAATAGGCCAACGTTTTCCCTGTACCCGTTTGGGCAATACTTAAAATATCATTTCCTGCTTTTATGATGGAGAATGATTGTTCCTGTACGGGTGTTGGCGTTACGAAGCCGAGATCGGCTATCGCATTTTTAAGTTGTTTCTTAAGTTTAAAATCGTCAAAAGTTTCCATGAATTCGGAATGTTTATCGCAATGAACCACACTCGTTCAATGTCCACCTTGAAAAATTATACTTGAATACTATTTAAGGAATCAATTTAACTTTAACAGCATTCATACCTTTCGGTCCACGCTCTAAAATAAATGTAACCTTATCGTTTTCTCTTACTTCATCTATCAATCCATTTACGTGGAAGAAATAGCTTTCTTGCGTACGCAAATCCTTGATAAATCCATAACCTTTTGAATCGTTGTAGAATGCAACTTTTCCTTCTGGATCGCCCATGTCTTCTTCCGCTTCGCGCGTTGGAACACCTAATACGATATCCTCATGGTCAATTTCTACCTTTTTTGTGATTTCTGGTGGACTATCCACGATGTTCCCATTCTCATCCAAATAAGCCATCATGTTTTCCAATCCGCCGCCGGCAGAACTTTCCTTTCGCTCCTCTTTTTTAAGCAGCTTATCTTGACGTTTTTTTAAACGTTTTTTCTCTTTTTCCTTTTTGCTGTAGGTTTCTTGTGATTTACCCATTGATCATTTTACGAATTACTGACACAATACGAAAAACAATAGAAATCTCTAATTTCATCTGCATTTCATTCTGCAAATGTACGCAATTAACTTGAAATTTTAAAGTATAATGATTTCCAATATGTATCGAACTATTGACTTAATCGTTGTTTAACAAATCATTTTCACCTTCGGGGTTCAAAACATCATCCCAATAATCGTTCAATAAAGCAATCAATTTTCTGGAGGTATTATTGAAGTAACGTTTTGTACGATAACCACTTACCCAAACGACACCGCGCGTGGCATTAGTTAAGAAAACTTCGTCTGCACTCAATAGGTTCTGAGGCAGAATAGGACTTTCATACACTTTCACACCATTTGCCAAAGCTAAATTTATTATTTGCATTCGCATTGTACCTGCCAAACACCCATTTTCCAACCCAGGAGTGTACAGCACTCCATTACTAACTATAAATAGATTAGAATTGGAGCTTTCAATAATCTCCATATTTCCATTGGTGATCAACATATCCTGCAACCCTTTTTGTTTTGCCTGAATTGCTGCCAAAATATACAAAAGACCATTTTTCGTTTTGTAGTTCGAAAGTTTACTCTTTTGTTTGCGGATATCTGTAAAAACATCTACTTCAAGCCCCTTGGTATTCAACTCATAATCTGCGGATTGCCAAGGCTGAACTTCAATTGTAAAACTGGCTTCATTACCTTCAGGAGTATAGGTTCCTCCTGCAATACGATCTATCGATAAACGAACCCTAGCGCCGACAGTCAGATTAGATTTTATTAAGAGTTCTTCAATTTTATCTAGAAAAAAGGGCGCAGTGAAGTTTTCAGGAAAATCGATATATAAAGCCGATGAACCCTCTTTCAATCGATGAAAATGATTTTCAAAGTTGATTACTTTTCCTTTGAATACACGGATGGTTTCAAATACACCATCGCCATACAAATAGGAACGATTAGAAGTATGAATTCCGTTTTGGTCTTCTTGGAGAATTCGACCATTGATGTTGACATGGAGAATTGTCATGAAATTGCAGAAATAATTACGTTGATAAAGTTGCTACCCTTCTCAGGATTAATGACTAAGATATAAATAATCCCTAATATGGCGCCACCTATATGCGCATCATGTGCAATTCCTGTGTTGCCTTTTCTCGCCATATAAATCTCATAGGCTAGGTAAAATATACCGAACCAATAGGCAGGTATAGGAATAGGAATAAACATTAAATATAGCTCCATATCTGGCCACCAGAGTATCATGGCAAAAACGATTGCCGAAACCGCGCCAGATGCACCCAGAGCTCGATACTCATAATTGTCTTGATTTCGATAAAATGGAATTATCGTAGCAAACAAAGCGCCAATAAAATAGATGGCTACGACATGTAATTCACCTTTCATAGCGCCATATTCATACATTAGCATGGGCTCCAACGCTTGGCTTCCTAAAAAATACAAGGTAAACATGTTAAACATCAAATGCGCGGCATCAGCATGGATAAATATATGACTGATAATGCGATACGATTCCTTGGAATGTTTGACTTGATAAGGCGAATACATCCATTTTTCTTTCATGGATGGATCATTCATCGCCTTGAGCGAGACTAAAACGGTAGCAATTAAGATAACGGTTAAAGCTGTAAATGTCATTAGGTTTAATTTTGCACTAAATTACAATTTCTTGTAAACACAATCGACCAACTTGTCAACAAAACAAGCCGCATTCATGACATTTTTCTACTTTTGCATCAAAACCCATGAAAATGTCAGTAATTATCGCCCCTTCCGTTTTATCTTGTGACTTCGCTAATGTGCAAAGAGACGTTGAAATGATCAATAACTCAGATGCAGATTGGTTTCATGTGGACGTTATGGATGGTGTTTTTGTTCCCAATATTAGCTTTGGATTTCCGGTAATCAAAGCGATAAAAAAGCATGCTAAAAAACCATTGGATGTTCACATAATGATCGAAAATCCAGATGATTATGTTGCTCAATTTAAAAAGGCTGGAACCGACATTTTGACGGTACATTACGAGGCTTGTCGTAATTTGCACCGCACGATTCAGAACATAAAAGCAAATGGGATGCAAGCCGGAGTGGCTTTGAATCCGCATACACCAGTTGCTGCCCTTGTTGATGTAATAAAGGATCTTGATTTGGTTTTAATTATGTCTGTAAACCCTGGTTTCGGTGGACAAAAGTTTATCACAAATGCTATCGAAAAAGTAAAACAAGCCGCAGAGTTGATTAAAAGAACAGGGGCAAACGCAAAAATTGAAGTAGATGGCGGTGTAAATCTTGAAACAGGTAAACTTTTGGTTGAAGCAGGTGCCGATGCTTTAGTTGCAGGTAGCTTTGTTTTCGGTTCAGACAATCCATCAGAGACCATTTCGAAGTTGAAACAATTGTAAAACTAAAAGAACGGCCTTTTCACAACAATCCCGCTCCCCTTTCGTTATTGTCAATAATTTCAACAAATTTTGTTAAAAAATGACCATTTTACGTTATTGTAGCACGGATTTTGCACTTCAAAGCACTAAACAAACCAGAATGATTCGAATACTTTGGCTTTTGATCTTGATTTTAATAAGTACCCTGTTTGCTTATACTCAGGAGCATACTTCTTTTGCTGATGCCGAAAATGAATTGGAAACACTGTTGAATTCGCTAAGAGATGCAGCGAATGACGCAGAAAAGAAAGAACGCAATGAAGTTTTTAGAGCTAAAATGGAAGAAGTGCTTTCGAGAGAAAGTTCTCTATCCTACCCTTTCTCGCGTTTAACAACAGTTGGATTCATTCCGTCACCGGATAAATTGGTTCGGGTGGTCAATTGGAATGTAGAACAAGATGATAAAACTCAAAAGTACTTTTGCTTTATTCAACGCTATGACGAAAAGAAAAAAGAGCTTCAATTAAATGAATTCACAAAGGGCAACGACGTCATGCCGCTTCGTCCAACTGAAATATTACAATCCAATCAATGGTACGGTGCTTTGTACTACCAAATCATCCCGTTTGAAAAAGGAAATCGGGACATGTATCTTCTATTGGGTTGGGATGGACTTGGAACTACCTCCAATATGAAAATGATTGATGTTCTTTATTTCTCTGGTACATTAGCGAAACTTGGCAGTCCTGTTTTCAAAGTAGGCTCCGAAACATTCAAAAGAGTTTTTTACGAGCACTCTGAGAAAACCACCATGACCTTGCGCTACGATGATAAGTACGAGCGCATACTCTTCGATCATTTATCGCCTGAAAGCAAGAATTTAGTGGGACACTATTCCTACTACGTTCCTGATCTTTCTTATGATGCCTTTGAATTAAAGAATGGAAAATGGTACTTGAAAGAAGACGTAATCGCTGTAAACGGCAAGACTTCAGAGAAAATTGAAGTTATTCCAGTCGATAAGAATGGAGAAATTAAATACGATGAAAACGGCGATCCAATAAAAAAACGAATTAAAAACAAATGGGAAAATCCTTCTAATCCAAATGCCCCTGCAGGCGGAAACAACCACGAGGCAGCATTGCCTGAGGTTGACCCGAGCAAAGAAGCAAAAAAGGAAAAGCAAACTAAAGAAAAAAGAAAATGGTTTCAGAAAAAGGATAAACGAGATCCAAGTAATCAATATCCATATAGCGATTGGAAAAAGTCTAAACCAAAGAAAAAGAAACGTTAATCACAATTACGTTGTTCACTTCTTTTTACTCGACTATATTTATGTTTCACAGCTTTTCTTATATTTGATAAAACACAATTGGTTCGCTATGAGTAAAAATTTGTACATCGTTTTACACGACTTTACTGAAATCGGGGATACTGCCCTAGGATACGCGCTAAATATAGCAAAGCACGTTCATATCGACATAGAATTATTGCATGTTGTCAATAATTCCTCAAAAGAGGAAGGCGCGAAAGCGAAACTTATGGATATTATTGAAGGACAATCACTTCCCGAAGGATGTACATTATCACCTGTTGTAAAAACGGGAAACTTCATAGATGATATGGGCTCAATGGTGAAAAGCGAACACGCCCAACTTGTGATCATGGGAACTCACGGTGCACTTGGCTTACAGAAACTTTTTGGTTCGCACGCCCTAAAAATGATTCGTACATCAGAAGTGCCATTCTTAGTGGTTCAAAAAGGAACACCTTTACGAAATATTTCAAAGGTCATTGTACCAGTTGATTTAACAAAAGAATCACTTCAAATAGTCAATATTGCTGGCGATATGGCGAATATCTTTGGTGGCGAAGTTCACATTTTATATGAAGACCAAGCCGACGAAAGATTGTCGATGACCATGAAAACACGTACACATATTGTGAAAAAAAATTATGAGGAGCGTGGTGTGAAAGCAGAATTCATAAAATTACCTGCTAAAGGCAGTTATGTAAAGAAGATTGAACATTACGCAGAAGCAAATAGTGCCGAAATATTGGCATTTGCGTATCATTCTGAGAGCATTTTACCTCAATTTGAGACGTTTGGACAATCTTTAATTACAAATAGTTTGAACCTACCGTGTATGGTAGTCAATTCTAAATTAGCCTCAGCGCTTTATTTCTAGATGATATTAGGAGAATACAATGACTTAGACATACTTAGGTTTACTAGCGTCGGCATATATTTGGGCGACGAGAATCAGGATGTCCTTTTGCCCCAAAAATATATAAAGGAAGATTGGGAAGTTGGAGATGTAATTACCGTGTTTATTTATCGTGATTCTGAAGACCGATTAATCGCCACCACTCTTCAGCCCAATTTAACTATCAACCGCTTCGGTTACCTAAAAGTCAATCAAGTCAACCATTATGGTGCTTTTTTGGATTGGGGAGTTGAAAAAGATTTGATGGTGCCTTATCGTGAACAACGCTATAAATTGGTTGAAGGCGAATATGTTTTGGTTTACCTTTTCCTGGATGATGCAACCGATAGAATTGTGGCCACGACCAAATACAAGAAATTCTTTGAAACGGATACGAGCATAGTAGAACTTAATATTCCCGTGGACATAATTATAGACGATACAACTGACTTAGGCGTCAAAGTCATTGTCGATGATAGATTCCCTGGTTTAATATATCATCAGGACTATAATAAATCCGTTCTAAAAGGCGAAATAACAACAGGTTACGTGTACAACATTCGCGAAGATGGGAAATTAGATGTTCGTCTTGAACCAGAAGGATATCGCAAAATAGAACCCCTTTCGGAAGAACTTTTCGACATCATCCAACGACGAGGTGGAGTTCTGCATCTGCACGATAAAAGCTCACCCGAGGAAATTAAACGTCTAGTTGGAATGAGTAAAAAGAATTTCAAAAAAGCAGTTGGAAATCTTTACAAGTCAAAATACATAAAGTTAGAAGATGATTCTATTCATTCCTTGAAACCGATTAATTAATCGGGAAATTGTATTAAATATTGAAAACACACCTCCTTAGTCCTTCCTTTTAGGGAGACAGAGAGGGAAATAAACTATTGGGATATTTTAGGTACAATATTTGAATCTAACTTATTGTGAAACTCAAATTTTTACTTCATGGACTTGCTCTAATTTCTGTAATCAGCAAAAACAATGCGTTTACTCAAGCTTTTCAAGAAAGCAATTGGGGCGTAAAAGCGGGATTGGTCATGAATGTTGGCGCCCACACCAGTCAAATAGGACTTCGTTTGAATGGATATATAAATTATTCCTTTGCCCAAGTAAACCTTGAAAACACAACTACTTTTTCTCTAACTAATTTAGCCAAACGCAATAAAATGTGGGAAAACCGTCTCGCTTTAGGAGGGATAATATTAGCTGGGACTCGATCTCAACAAGAAGATTTTGTATGGGGTGGACTGCATCACCAAACCAACTACCAACATGCAATAGGTTACAATTATTTGTGGTATCGCGACAATAGTCAAACTTCCCAAAATTCAGGCGGTTGGACAATTCAAAGTTCTGGTTTTCAGTTGTTTTTCGAAAATGATATTTTCGCAGGCATAGGTCTTGACAAATATAGAACTGGACATTTGCAATTAGCCTATCAAAATGAGGATTTCGTTTTTCAAACAGGCATTAAGCTTTGGACAGGCGAAACACGTGGTTCACGTTGGGAGAAAATTCATTTAGACAAATGTCCCAGCGGTTTCCGAATTCTAGAAGATCTTTCCTACGGTAAAACTAGTCACGGTGTTTTCTATATCGGTGCAAATTACAAACTCCCATACTCTAACTTCGCATCTGCAAGAATAGGTGTTGATTCTGAACAAGTTAGACACGCGTTTCAAAACCGACTTTCGCACGACATGATCTTGCTTCCAAAAGGAATTGAACGAAAGACTCCGCATTACCCTCGATTGAGTGAAGATGGCTGTCCTGTTTTCTTCAAAGAAGACATTCGGAAATCACGTTTTTATGGCCAATTAGGATTAAATAACGTTTGGTCGTACTAATGTTGAAAGAAAGTCATTTTTTTGCCCTACTCATCTCAGTATATTGTGTAATTTTGCCTCCCGTAGTTACAATCGAAAAACGGCATGTCAAATTCCACAAAATACATCTTTGTAACAGGGGGTGTTACTTCTTCATTAGGCAAAGGGATAATTTCCGCGTCTTTAGCGACTTTGCTTCAAGGACGAGGGTACTCAGTTACCATTCAAAAACTTGATCCATACATCAATATTGACCCTGGAACATTAAATCCATATGAACATGGCGAATGCTACGTTACGGATGATGGAGCGGAAACAGATTTGGATTTGGGACATTATGAGCGTTTTTTAAATGTTCCTACTTCTCAAGCGAACAATGTTACAACGGGTAAAATTTATCAATCTGTTATTGAAAAGGAGCGTAAAGGTGAATTTCTTGGAAAAACGGTTCAAGTTGTTCCTCATATTACTGACGAAATCAAAGAAAGAATTCAAATTCTTGGTAAGAAAGGAACATACGACATTGTTATTACCGAAATAGGTGGTACAGTTGGCGATATTGAATCTCTTCCTTATGTTGAAGCGGTTCGTCAAATGATGTGGGAATTTGAAAATGACTGCATTGTAATCCACTTGACACTTGTTCCTTATTTGGCAGCTGCTGGTGAGTTAAAAACGAAACCAACACAACATTCTGTTAAAGCTTTGTTGGAATTAGGGGTTCAACCTGATATTCTTTGTTGTAGAACTGAACACGAATTAGGATTAGAGTTAAGAAAGAAAATTGCGAAATTCTGTAACGTAAGCATGAATGCGGTGATCGAATCACGCGATGCCAATACAATTTACGAAGTTCCTTTTTTGATGCAACAAGAAGAATTGGACAAAGTTGTTCTTGAAAAATTAGGCCTTTCTACCAAAACAAAACCGGACATGACGAAATGGACGGAATTTTTGAATAGAATTCACAACCCAAAAAGCACTGTTACCATTGGTTTGATTGGAAAATACGTTGAATTGAAAGATTCATACAAATCCATTTCCGAAGCCTTCATACATGCTGGTGTAGAAAATGAATGCATGGTAGAAGTGAAATGGTTACATTCTGAAAAAATCACGTGCGACAACGTAAATAAAACTTTAGATGGTTTGGATGGAATACTTGTAGCACCTGGTTTTGGTTCACGCGGTATCTCTGGGAAAATTGAAGCCGTTCGTTATGCAAGAGAAAACAAAGTGCCTTTCTTTGGTATTTGTTTAGGAATGCAATGTGCTGTAATTGAATACGCTAGAAACGTTCTTGGATACTCGGATGCACATACAACCGAAATTGTAGAAAATTGCGTTCACCCTGTCATTAGTATGATGGAAGAACAAAAAACGATTTCCAACATGGGCGGTACGATGCGACTTGGAGCCTACAAATGTCAATTGAAACCTAGTTCTCTTGCTTCTATCGCTTATACAACAGATAAAATATCAGAAAGACATCGTCATCGTTATGAGTTTAATAATGATTATTTAAAAGAATTTGAAAAAGCCGGTATGATTCCAACAGGAAAAAATCCTGAAACTGGTTTAGTTGAGATAGTGGAGATTCCGGACCATCCTTGGTTCCTTGGAGCACAATTTCACCCCGAATACAAAAGTACTGTAGCCAAGCCGCATCCTTTATTTGTGGCATTCGTAGCAGCAGTTATTAAAAACAAGAAAAAAATTAGAAATGGATAGAAATACCATCGTTGGATTGGTTTTAATTGGTGCTATTTTAAGTGTGTTTAGCATTTTTAATCAACCATCAGAAGAGGAACGCAAAGAAGCGCAACGCAAAGAAATGGCGGCATCGAAGGAAGTAGCCAAAGTAGAGGCTGATTCAATTGCCGCTGTTGAAGCTAACAAAGACACAACACAGCCAAAAGTAGATAAGGCGCTTGATTCTTCAGATGCCGCTGCGAATATTGGAACTTCAGCTAAAATTGAGGATACAACCAAGAAGGATACAGTTGCATTAGATTTGATTCGATTGGAAAATGACAAATTTATCGTGGATTTCAATCCAAAAGGTGGACAAATCGCTTCGTTATACTTGAAAGAATACGAGACTTTCTACAACTACCAAAAGAAAGACGGTAAAGTAACTCCCTTGCAACTTTTCGCTGATGGAGATGCTTCAAACGGCGTAACAATTAGCGTTGCAGGTAGAGAAATCAATACTGCGAACCAAATTTTCGAAGTATCGAAGAAATCTAAAAAAGCAATAAGCTTCA
>DDBE01000081.1:0-5144 GCA_002332715.1 Flavobacteriales bacterium UBA2040 | reverse complement strand
ATTTCAAAGGACTAAAGGATGATATCGGCAACAAAAAAATTCAATTGAATTGGCAAACAGCCTATAAGAAAACCGAGCGTTTATTCTCTGAGCAAAGACGTGTTTCAACTGTTTGTTACAAATATCAAGACGAAGGTTTCAGTTACCTAAGCGAAATGGGTGACGATGATATAGAAGCTGAAGATAAATTGGAATGGGTCGCATACAAACAAAGCTACTTCTCCTCTATTCTTAATCCGAAAACGCCGTTCTTGAAAGAAGGAACCAAATTGGTGACTAAAAACTTTTCGGATACGGAAAAAAGAAAGAATACGCACCTAAAAGATTATTCATCTGATTTAACATTGAACGTCCCGAAAAGTGACGATGCAACTGTTGAATTCGATTGGTTCTTTGGACCGAACGATTACGAAGAATTGAAATCTTACGGTGAAGGTTACGACGATGTCTTGAACTTTGGTTGGGGGCTTTTCCGCTGGATCAACGTTTATGCAGTTCAACCATTGTTCAATGGATTACTTGGAACAGGATTGGGTATTGGACTAGCGATTTTCTTATTGACATTGATCTTGAAACTGTTTCTTATGCCCGTTCAATGGAAAATGTATGTCTCTTCAGCCAAGATGAAAATCTTGAAACCTGAGATTGAAGAATTAAACAAGAAATTTCCGGACAAGGCTGATGCAATGAAAAAGCAGACTGAAATGATGTCCTTGTACAAGGAGTCAGGTGCAAGTCCATTGGCTGGTTGTCTTCCCATGTTGATTCAAATGCCGATTTTGTTGGCAGTCTTCCGTTTCTTCCCGTCTGCATTTGAATTACGTCAAAGAAACTTCCTTTGGGCAGAAGATTTATCTTCTTACGATTCTATTTTGGAATTGGGCATGTCGATTCCTTTCTATGGTGATCACGTGAGTTTATTTACGCTTTTAATGGCAGGAACAACTTTGGTGTACACTTTTGTCAACAGTGGTCAAATGTCGACTCCTCAGCAACCGGGCATGCCAAACATGAAAATCATCATGTACTTGTTCCCTATTATGATGATCTTTTTCTTTAATAACTATTCTTCAGGTTTGAGTTATTATTACTTCATTTCAACTTTGTTCTCAATTGTGATTGCCTTGGCTATCAAGAAATTCTTTGTGGATGAAGACAAACTGAAAGGAAAAATGGCTGCCCGAAAAGTTACCGTGAATAGTAAAGGCAAAAAAAGTAAATCGAAATTCCAAGAGCGTTTGGAGCAAATGCAAAAAGCGCAGCAGGATAAGATGAAAAAAAGATAGGTTTTTAGATTGAATTTGTCGGGGTGAATTGATGTTCACCCTGACTTGTTTTTTATAGACAAATTTGTTTACTATTTCAGATTAAATTTTATCCATGAAACTTCTATTAACACTAATCGTAGCTCTCGCCTTTTCAGTCCAAGCAAACGCCCACGAATATTTCTTTGGCTTTGCAGAATTGAGCTACAGTAATGAAGAGGGAGTTTATGAAGGCACATTTACACTATCAACACACGATTTTGAAGATTGGTTGGAAACTAGAGCAATGGATTTGACCGAAAATGATAATCCAACAAAGCCGACCTACTTACAACAAATTTCGCGCGAAATATTTACCGGATTTCAAATTACTGTCAACGGTAATTCTCTTGCGTTCGAAATTGTAGGGATGGAACACCTAGACACAGGTCTAACCAATTATTACTTTCGTTCTACTAAAGTTGAAAAATCAAGCACATTGGACGTAACTTTTGATTTGATGATGGATCTATTTCCGCAACAACAAAACAAAATTACCTACCGCGATGAACTAAAAAGCTCAACAGCTGTTTTCCTTTCCAATAAAACTAAATCAAGTATTTCTTTATAATGAAAAAACTTATCCTTCTTACTTTGCTTCCTGCCTTTACTTGGGGACAATCTAAATTTGCTCAACTAGATCAGGAATTACCAACACCGAACGAATACCGAACGGCAGGCGGAGCTCCCGGGCACAATTACTATCAACAAAAAGCCGACTATAAAATCGACGTAACTATTGATGATAAAATACAGATATTGAGCGGAGTAGAAACGATCACTTACACGAACAATTCTCCTGATAAATTGGAATATTTGTGGTTGCAATTGGACCAAAATCTATATGAAATTGGTAGCGATGCAAGAATGATTCGTCTTGAAAAAATGGAAGATTTTCGTTCAATTGAAGACGTAGAACGCAATCTCTTTTATTACGAAGGTGGTTATAAAGTGCACGAAGTAACCTCGACCAGTGGCGGAAAAATGAAGTACTTCATCAATAAAACGATGATGCGTATTGACATGGACAAGCCTTTGGGGTCGAATAGTTCGATTTCTTTCAAGGTAAAATGGGAATACAATATCAACGATAGATCCAAAGTTGGCGGTCGTTCTGGTTACGAGTTCTTTTCAAAAGAAGACAATTATATTTATACAATTGCGCAATGGTTTCCAAGAATGTGCGTCTACAACGACGTAGAAGGATGGCAGAACAAACAATTTTTGGGTTCAGGTGAATTTGCGCTTCCTTTTGGTGACTATACCGTAAACATTACAGTGCCTTCAGATCACATCGTAGGTGCAACAGGAGAACTGCAAAACATGAGCAATTGTTTGACGGCAACTGAACGTTCACGTTACAAAGAAGCACAATCGTCCGATTCCCCTTTAATGATTGTAACTCCAGAAGAAGCTTTGGAAAAAGAAGGAAACAAGGCTACGGGTACTAAAACATGGACTTTCAAGGCTACCAACGTTAGAGATTTTGCATTTGCCAATTCGCGCAAATTCATTTGGGATGCACAAAGCGTGAAACAAGGTGATAGAAATGTGATGTGCATGAGTTACTATCCGAAGGAAGGAAATCCGCTTTGGGAACGTTACTCCACAAAATTGGTCGCTCATACAATAAAAACCTATTCAAAGTACACAGTCGATTATCCGTATCCAGTTGCTATTTCTGTTCACACGGACAGAATCGGCATGGAATACCCAATGATTTGTTTCAACGGTGGACGTCCAGAAGCGGATGGGACATACTCTGAGGGCACGAAATACGGCATGTGGGGCGTTATCATTCATGAGGTGGGGCACAATTTCTTTCCAATGATCATCAATTCTGACGAACGTCAATGGACTTGGATGGATGAAGGCTTGAATACTTTCGTTCAATACGTAACGGAACAAGAATGGGAACGCGGTTATCCATCGCGCAGAGGACCGGCTCATTTGATTGCAGATTACATGCGCGGCGACAAAAATCACATTTCTCCAATTATGACCAATTCAGAAAGTATTTGGCAGTTTGGGAACAATGCCTACGGAAAACCGGCAACTGCACTGAACATACTACGTGAAACCATTATGGGTCGCGAATTATTCGATTTTGCCTTTAAAACCTATTGCGAGCGTTGGAAGTTCAAACACCCTACTCCTGCTGATTTCTTTAGAACAATGGAAGATGCTTCTGCAGTAGATTTAGACTGGTTTTGGAGAGGTTGGTTTTACACAACTGAACACGTTGATATTTCCATTGACAACGTAAAAGGATTTGCCTTGAACGATATTGATCCTGCTATTTCTAAAGGAAAAGCGAAATCAGAAAATGTCAAAAAAGACCAAACTATTGGTGAAATTCGCAACAAAGAGTCAATCAAAGAAACGGTGAATGAACGTGACGGCGACATTGATGACTTTTATGCAAAAAGAGATATCTATAAAGTAGATGCCTTGGACGCAAAAGAATACGAAGATGCAATGGCCAAAATGACTGATGCACAAAAAGAATTGATCAAAAGCAACAAAAACTTTTACGAGCTCACTTTCAGTAATATAGGTGGTTTACCCATGCCAATTATCGTTGAAGCAACACTTGCTGATGGAACAACTGAAGTAATTCGTGTTCCTGCTGAAATTTGGCGTCGCGATGAAAAATCAGTGACTAAAGTGTTTATCTTCAGTCAAGAAGCCACTTCTTTTCGTTTGGATCCTTTTCTTGAAACTGCAGACGTGGAATTGAACAACAACTCCTTCCCTCCTGTTCCACAGCCGTCGAAATACGACTTTTACAAGGAAAAGCAATCTCGAGAAAACCCAATGCAACGAGATAAACGTGTGAAAGAATTAGAAAAAGGGAATTAGACTTTCTGGCTTCGATGCCGATAGCTATCGGCACTAGCCCTCGGTTTAAATTTTTTGGTAAACTTCGATTTCGCAGTCTGAGCGGAGTCGAAGACTGCGTCTAATTCTGATTTAACAGTTTAAAATGCTCGAATTTGTCCTTGATAAAAGTCACCAACTCGAGTTCTGAAGCTGTTTTCAAGAAGTCTTCGTCAATGTTTAAGAAAGCAATAAAGGCATCAAATTCTGATTCACTTAAATCGAAAATGTCATAAACGACGTACAAGCGAAGTAAATCTTGGAGAACACCTTTCTGTTTGTCTTGGTAAGTCAATTTTGCCGCCAATTGTTTGGATTGTTCCTTTTTGGAGAATCGCTCGTACAGAGCGGTAATTGGGCTTCTAAGCACTTCAATTCCAGTAACCATACGTGTTTCTCTCATGGCCAAAGCTTCTCTTTCTTCTTGAATTTGGGACAATGTTTTTAAAGGGTGGATAACCACTTCATCAAACTCCAAAGGTATCATTGTGATATAAAATATATTATTCAATCGACAAGTGGAATCCGCTTTCACAATGTAATCGACTTTCTCATAACCTTTAATGGAAAATGTGATGGAATCTCCTTCATCAACATATAAGCTGAATCCGCCGCTGGGCATACCGAATACGCCCTTCCCTTTCGTTCGGTTGACGATCATTAGATTATAAAATCCCTGAGGACGAAGTGAGTCTGCCACCTTACCAGAAATGAGAACTCGATCGCAATCTTGAGCGTTCGCTAAGGTCAAAGTCATGAAAAAAACGAAGAATAAGAAAATCCGCATGTGACAAATATAATAAATGAGAATGTGCGCTTTGTGTTAATTAGACCTAAATTCTTCGGATAGAATACAAATAACAGACCAAATCTCTCCATTTTAAGACATAGAATTCCGTAATTTTACACTATGCAAGGAAAACGTGTTGTTGTTGGTCTTTCGGGAGGAGTTGATTCCTC
>DDBE01000153.1 GCA_002332715.1 Flavobacteriales bacterium UBA2040 | reverse complement strand
GAAGCTGCGTTAGCTGTTGCCAGAGATCAGGTGGACGGTGGCGCCCAAATCATCGACATCAATATGGATGAAGGAATGATTGATGGGAAAGAAGCGATGGTTAAGTTTTTGAATTTAATTGCTGCCGAACCAGATATTGCTCGAGTTCCAATCATGATTGATAGCTCTAAATGGGAAATTATCGAAGCGGGATTGAAATGTGTTCAAGGAAAAGGGGTTGTCAATTCCATTTCATTGAAAGAAGGTGAGGAAAACTTCATTTATCAAGCCAAATTGGTTCGAAAATACGGAGCAGCGGTTATCGTAATGGCATTTGACGAAGATGGACAAGCGGATTCTTATGAGCGTAGAATCCAAATTTGCGAACGTTCTTACCGAATTTTGTTAGATGAGGTGAAATTCAATCCAAATGATATCATCTTTGATCCAAATATTTTCCCTGTGGCAACTGGAATGGAGGAGCACAATAACAATGCTTTGGACTTCTTTAATGCTACAAAGTGGATACGAGAAAATCTTCTCGGAGCACATGTGAGTGGCGGAGTTTCAAACGTTTCATTTTCGTTTCGTGGAAATAATACTGTTCGTGAGGCTATGCATGCTTCCTTTTTATATCACGCGATTCAGAATGGTATGGACATGGGAATCGTGAACCCATCTATGTTGGAAGTTTATGATGACGTAGACAAAACACTGATGGTCTATGTTGAAGATGTGATTTTAAATCGACGAGAAGATGCCACGGAAAGATTACTTGAGTTTGCGGAAACGGTAAAAGGAGATGGTAAAAAACGGGAAGTCGATTTATCTTGGAGAGAAACAGATGTTCAAGGTCGTCTATCACATGCTTTGGTAAAGGGCATTGTCGACTTCATTGAAGAAGACACCGAAGAATGCCGCAAACAATACGATAGACCGATAGAGGTAATTGAAGGACCATTGATGGACGGAATGAATATTGTTGGTGACTTGTTTGGAAGTGGTAAAATGTTCTTGCCCCAAGTTGTTAAATCGGCAAGAGTGATGAAAAAAGCTGTTGCCTATTTGTTACCTTTTATTGAAGCAGAAAAAGGCGGAGAAATATCCTTCGCGGGAAGAGTTTTGATGGCCACTGTAAAAGGTGACGTTCATGATATTGGAAAGAACATCGTGGGCGTTGTATTGAGTTGCAACAACTATGAAATTATTGATATGGGTGTTATGGTTCCTGCCGAAAAAATTATTCAAAAAGCAATAGAAGAAAAAGTCGATGTGATTGGATTGAGTGGTTTGATTACACCTTCCTTGGATGAAATGGTCCACATGGCGAAGGAAATGGAACGTGCCGGTCTCAATATTCCATTAATGATTGGTGGAGCAACTACTTCGAGAGTGCACACGGCAGTGAAAATCGAACAACATTACACCAAAGGTCAAGCCGTGCATGTGTTGGATGCTTCTCGTTCGGTTACCGTTGTAGAAAGTCTTTTGGGACAGAAAAAAGAAGATTTTGTCGCCAATTTGAAAGCGGATTATACACGGCTTCGTGAGCACCACGAAAAACATAGAAATGCAAAGCCGATTTTAGATCTTAAAGATGCCCGTGCGAGTGGATTGAAAATAGATTTTAAACAAGAAGATTTGTGTGTGCCCAAGCAACTGGGAAATCAGACTTTCGTGGATTACGATTTAAGTGAATTAAGAGATTATATCGATTGGACACCGTTTTTTCAAACTTGGGAACTACATGGACGATATCCGAAAATATTGGAAGACGAAGTCGTTGGAAAGGAAGCAAAGAAGCTTTTTGCCGATGCGAATGCCATGTTGGATAAAATAATCGCTGAAAAATGGTTAGAACCCAAAGCCGTAATTGGATTGTTTCCAGCAAATTCTGTAGGTGACGACATTGAGATTTACACGGACGAATCCAGAACTGAGATTTTACATATTCAACGAACGCTTCGTCAGCAAGGAAAGAAAACGGCCTCAGCTCCAAATATGGCTTTGGCAGATTTCATTGCACCAAAAGATTCTGGGTTGAAAGATTATATTGGCGGTTTTGTGGTTACAACTGGACTCGGAATTGATGAACACATTGCACGATTCGATGCGGATTACGACGATTTCAATTCGATTATGCTAAAAGCAATAGCCGATCGTTTGGCGGAAGCTTTTGCTGAGAGGATGCATGAATTTGTACGTAAAGAAAATTGGGGATATGACAGCAAAGAAAGTCTTGAAAACTCCGATTTAATCGCGGAGAAATACCGAGGAATTCGGCCCGCTCCAGGTTATCCTGCTTGTCCAGATCATACAGAGAAAATCGATTTGTTTCGGATTCTCGACGCCACGAATCAAACCGGCGTGGAATTGACGGAAAGTCTAGCAATGTTACCGACAGCTGCTGTTTCCGGATGGTATTTTGGTCATCCAGAATCCAAGTACTTTGGTTTGGGCAAAATTAAACTCGATCAAGTACATGATTTGGCGGATCGTAAAGGAGTGGAACACGAGGTGATGGAAAGATGGTTGGGGAGTGTTACGAATTAAACACAAAGTTCACAAAGAAGGCACAAAAATAAGGAAGTTGCAGTTCTTTGTGCCCAATGTGATTAAACACTATATCTTTACCTTGTGAATCAAAAAATAGCCATAATCGGAGGTGGAGCAGCAGGTTTTTTCGCCGCACTTTCTGTAGTGCAACATCATCCTGATGCGGAGGTAACCATTTTTGAAAAATCGCAAAAGGTTCTTGCCAAAGTGAAAGTTTCTGGTGGTGGAAGATGCAATGTCACCAATGGCTGCTCGGATATCGATGAGTTAATCAAAGCCTATCCTCGAGGTGGACGAAAACTCAAATGGGCCTTCAAAGAATTCAATACTACAGATACTGTAAAATGGTTTGAAGACAGAAAAGTTCCCTTGACTTTGCAAGATGACGGTTGTTATTTCCCAGTTTCACAAAATTCTCAATCCGTAATCGACTGTTTGATGAATGAATGCCGAAAAGGTGAAATCGAAATTCTAATTGGAAAAACGGTGGAGAAAATTCGTCCTCTTGACGGAAAAATTGAATTGACATTCAAAGATGAGGTGCTCATTTTCGACAAAGTAATTCTAGCGACTGGTGGATCACCAAAAACTTCTGGTTTGGATTGGTTAGCAGAACTGGGACATAAAATTGAAGAATGCGTGCCCTCGTTGTTCACCTTTAATATGCCAAATGAATCAGTAAAAGAGTTGATGGGCATTGTCAAAGAAGAGGTGATTACAACCATACAAGGAACAAAATTAAAAGGAGATGGACCGCTTTTGATCACACATTGGGGAATGTCTGGACCAGCTATTTTAAAATTATCTGCTTTTGGAGCAAGAATTCTATCCGAAAGAAATTACGATTTCAAAGTATTGGTCAATTGGACAAATGAACCCAATTTGAACAAAGTTTCAGATGAAATTCAGTCCATCGAACGGGCTCATTCCAATAAGTTATTGGCCAATTTCAAACCCTACAGAATTAAAGAAAGACTTTGGCTTCATCTATTGGATCGAGCTGGGCAAGCATCGACGAAGCGATGGGAGGAATTGGGCAAAAAAGGATTCAATAAGTTGTTAGAAACACTGACGAACGATACCTACGAAGTAAAAGGCAAAACGACTTTCAAAGAAGAATTTGTGACGTGTGGAGGTGTGACCCTCGATGAAATCAACATGTCATCTATGGAAAGTAGAGTAGTGCCCAACTTGTATTTTGCTGGTGAAGTGATGGACATTGATGCGATAACAGGTGGGTATAATTTTCAAGCGGCCTGGACAACGGGATTTATTGCAGGAAAGTTATCCTAACTATTGACTATTGATTCAATTTCAAGAATTATATCCAAGTCATTTTGTGTCAATCCACCAGCATCATGCGTAGTAAAACGAATGAAAACTTTGTTGTACACATTCGTCCATTCAGGATGATGATTGAACTTTTCAGCAACTATGGCAATCTCTCCCATAAATTGAAATGCTTCAATAAAATTGGCGAAAATAAAAGATCTCTCAACTCCATTTTCGCGAACAGACCAATCTAAATTGTGTTCTGTTAAAAGTTCTTTAAACTCTACTTCTGTATATTTTTGTTTATTCATTGGGTTGAAATTACACATTTTCTTTATTAACTTTCCCATCCATGAAAGAAAACTCACGCGAATTAGAAGAACAACCCAATAATCCCTTACACGGAGTAAAATTGGCCGATATACTAGATTATTTGGTCGATAAATATGGGTTTGACGAACTCGGTAATCAAATTAAAATCAATTCCTTCGTCAGTAATCCATCTATAAAATCGAGTTTAAAATTCTTACGAAAAACACCTTGGGCGAGAGAAAAGGTAGAGAGTTTTTATTTATACTCTTTGCGCGATGATAAAAGAAATAATACTAAAAAATAAGTTCAAATCGGATCGGAATCCTCGCATGAATTTTCACTCTTTGTTTCGTTCTAGGATTGTATCCACTATCCAATTTGGCATTTTTCGAACGGCTCGAATAGCTTCTTGATCGAGTAAATAGCTCACGCCTCTTGCAATTTCAATATCAGAAAGACCCATTCTCGTGTACAACAAACTGAATATACACCTTCCCAGACTCTCTATTTTTTAGTGCTTCTTTCGGGGAAATAGGTTCTGTCCTTTATATTAGATCCATGATAATCACTGTGGATATTTTTAGTGAAGTTTAGAATAATTCAAAGTAAGTATAATCATATGGTTCTGTCGCATTAATTATTTTTCGACCATTTTTGATCAAATTCCTTGAATACTCTAAAA
>DDBE01000133.1:4323-4836 GCA_002332715.1 Flavobacteriales bacterium UBA2040 | reverse complement strand
GCGGCTATTAAAGAGGAATTCCTGATGCATTTCCCTGATCCGAACAGGTTGTCAAAAGTAACAGATAAGAACCCCGTTCAGCCTATTCGCGACTGGTTTGCCGCTGGAAATGTGCTCGATATTTTATTGTCGGATAATACCGCGGCTTACCAAAATGGACTTAAAAAGGTGACTGGACTAGCTGAATTCGTGAAACAATTCAAACCTAAAGTAAAAGGGGATGAACTTATTCTGTGGATGGAGTTCGTGATTTATGGGTTGTCTGAATATTCATTGTTGTTGAGAAATCAACTGGTGAAAGGTTCTCAGTTTAAAGATTTGGTGGGTTCTATTTTCTCAGAAGAAGATTTTTTCAACGAGAATTAGTAATTAAATAATTTCTTGCTAAAAACTTGATTGGCAAATTCATGTAAAAAGCAACTCTTTTACCTAAATTTGCATCATGGTTCTCATATTTAATGATATCGCCGGAACGGAGATACTTTTGATTCTTGTATTTATTCTGATTTTCTT
>DDBE01000133.1:0-4015 GCA_002332715.1 Flavobacteriales bacterium UBA2040 | reverse complement strand
GATCGAAAAGTATTCCCGGAATTGCACAATCGCTAGGTCGAACGATGCGTCAAATAAAGGATGCTTCTCAAGATGTTCAGAACGAGATTAAAAAGTCTGGTATGGATATCAAGAAAGATTTGAATTTAAAAGGTTTAATAAGCGAAACAGAGCAAACACTGCGTCGACCGTTGGATCAAATGAGCAATGATATCAATGAAGTTGTTGATTCGACGAGAAAACCATATAAACCAGTTGTTCCGCCGCCTCAAACTGCGGATGATGCTGCAAAAGATGAACCTGTAAAGGTCGAGCCTATAAAAGTTGAGCCAGGAAAAGTGGAGAAAACGGATATTGCACCTAAATCAGACACCGAAAAAGCATAGATAATTTCAGCCATGAAGTATAACCTATCTGAAATCACAGATGTCATTCGCAACAGAAGGACGATTTATCCAGAACAATTTAGCGATAGAAAAGTCCACCAAGAGCAAATTGAACTCTTGTTGAATAATGCTATTTGGGCGCCAACTCATGGAAATACCCAGCCTTGGAGGTTTAAAGTATTCATGGACGATGCACGACAAAATTTAAGCGATTTTTTAGTTCGGACCTATTTGGAATTAACGCCAGAAGCCGATCAAAAGGAAATGAAAATTGTAAAAATGACGAATCGTCCGTTGAAGAGTTCTGCAGTGATTGCTATGTGCATGGAACGTCACGAAAGCGAGAAAATATCGGAGCAAGATGAAATGTTGGCGGTAGCTTGTGCTATTCAGAACATACATTTGACTTGCACTGCATACGGGCTTGGAGGATTTTGGTCTACTCCGGGATTAATCAACAGTCAACAAATGAAAGATTATTTGGCCCTGGGCGAGAAAGATAAATGTCTCGGACTTTTTTATGTTGGTTATCCTTCGCCAGAAATTGAATGGCCAAAAGGTCAGCGCAAACCAATTGAATATTTGACAGAATGGAAAACCCAATAGACAGTTCGATTGATTTGGGTTTTGTCAATTACGTACAACACCCAGAAAATAAAAATTACGTTGTTTTTCGCTTTGCGGATGCTGAGCGAGCGGAAAGTTTTGAAATTGAATTGAAAGAGCACAACATTTGGTTTGAGAAAGGCGAAGAGGACAAAAGAGGTAAAATGTACACCTTATATGGCCTTAAAAACAAGGACTTTAAAGCAGCAGAGAAAATTAATTATAGAGTAGAAGGCAAGCACAAAAAGCCGATAATTGCCTTTGCACCTTTGCGTTGGATAATCTTGGGACTTTCGTTAATTGCTATGACCTTGACGCTTGTTGGATACTGTAAAGCTCAAAATAAACTAGTAGAGGCAACGAATGCAGCCGAACAATCAATCGTAAAATAATGTATAGTGCATTTCGTTATATTCGTTTTAAATGCTAATCATGAAACCCACTTGGATTATTCTTTTATTCGTTGCGATGCCAGCTCTTTCTCAGGAAAGGGCCGATGAAAACGAACGAGAGAAATATCCTACATCATTTGCGTTTCAAATCAGAGGATTGGCGCATAATCGTTTTGTTGAAGGATCGACTTTGACCCAAACGAACGATACGGTTATTAGTTCTATTGGGATGCGTAACGGTTTTTCATTTGGTGGCCTAATTCGGCGTCGATATACCGATCAATTGGGATTTGAGTTAGGTTTGATTCACAACAAGCGGTATTTCAATTTGGCTTCTTCGCCGACTGACACAAACGTAACCTATACTTCCGATTTCGCTTTTACCAATTATGAATTGCCTGTCAAAGGATTGGTCTTCGTAAAATTCTCCAATTCTATTTTTGCTAATGTTGGTTTAGGAATGACCGCTTTGTATAAACCATCAAGTGTTTATGTTCAAGTGGATGATTTGCCGGTAAAACGAAGCGCTAGTTTTGAAGGATATGCGTTTCGAAAGTTTGGATTTAACGTCGATGCACAAATTGGCGTAGAATACAGAACACGAAATTCTGGGATCTTTTATTTGGGCGGCTCTGCAAGTATACCTACGAGTCCGTTATTTGCCTTTATTTCAGTGTATCGTTCTCAAAATGAAAGTATTCGAGTGGATCAAGCTCAGTTTGTTCGTTCGCCGTATTTCACGCTAGATCTTCGTTATTATTTCCCGAAAATTAGAAACAAAGGAGATCAACCAAACAAAGGTTTACTGGATTAATCATGGTACCTAAAGAAGCACAAGTTTTAATCGATAAACTGGAATTACTGCCTCATCCCGAAGGCGGATTCTACAAAGAAACCTATCGGTCTGAAAAAACGGTTGGTGATAGAAATGTGCAAACGGCCATTTATTTTCTAATTACTTCCCATAATATTTCTCGTTTTCATCGCATCAAAAGTGATGAAATTTGGTTTTATCATGCTGGAAGTCCATTGTCTATTCATACTTTGTCCAAAGTAAATGGTCATCAGGTACAGAGAGTGGGATTAGATATAGCAAAAGGAGAAGTACCTCAGTTTTTGGTACCGGCCGAAACTATTTTTGGAAGTTCTCTAGACGTAGACAATGCATTTTCGTTGGTCTCTTGTACCGTCGCTCCCGGATTCGATTTTGCAGATTTTGAATTGTTTACTACTGAACAATTACTCCTCGAGTTTCCGGATTTTGAAGCTATTATTCGAAAAATGACTTAAAAGTTCTTGTCGAACAAATGTGCTACCCAAAGGCTAATTTTTTCATTGTCCATTCTTGGATAAATAGCGCGAATCGTTCCATTTACGGATGCAATATTCAAGTAATCACCAAAGAAGACCTCTTTATTTGGTGTAAATGGTTTTTTCGTGATTTTCACTTCTGTAAATGACATTCCGCCATCAATAGACCGAGCCGAATAAACATTCGTTTCATCACCTTTCGAATCTCTTCTGTCGTAATAGATAAAATATAAGTTTCCAGTACTTTGGTCTATGGACATCCAGGTGAAAAATTGATGTGCCGGTCCATTATCTTGATTCACTTTTACAGGTTTCGACCAAGTTTTACCATCGTCTTTTGAAACAGACAGCCAAGAATCGGTATCATCTGTTCCATTGCGTTGATCGCACCAGTTCAAGTATAAATTTCCACGATTCGATCCTTGCGAACAATCGCTGACAAGAATGGGTAAGCCATTTGCCCGAGAAATACCTGGGATTTCCAATGTCCAGCCACCGAATTGTGGTCCGATGAATTGTTCTTCTTTCAACCACGTTTCGCCTTTATCTGAAGACTTTTGCATAACTAAACCTTTGGTACCTGACCACACCACAAATAATTCACCATTTTTTCCAACGGCAGGAACAGCTCCTTCGACTGTATTGTCATCATCCAAACAATCTCCGGCAAATTTTGAAATCCTCACGGGAGTCGACCATGTATCACCTTTGTCCAACGATTTTGAAAAAACAATGATGGAAGAATCTTCTGATAATCCACTGTTGTATGAATCAAATTGGGTCCAAGTCATGTATAAATGGTCGGTTTGTGGATCTAGACAAATCCAATGCTTGTCTTGTGTTTTAGTGCCATTTGGTTCAGGTGAAGTTCCAGTTGTGAATTCGCCATCTACTTGATCAACCCTTTGACAAACAATTCTATCCAAATGTGTTGCTTTATCGTAGGAAGCCAAATGAAAATAATAAGCAGTTCCAGTACTGTCGAACATCAAAACAGGATCTCCGTAAACGCCGTAGGTACTTTTCATTGTAGAACTTGTCCAGGTTTTTCCAGCATTTTTTGAATAATAATAATCGTCCAGAACAGTTCCAGCAATTTGAATGTTTTGATCTTTGGGATGAATGGCAATGCTCGGTTCAACCTGTGCATAAGGATAGTTGCTACCTCGAGGTTTGGCCAAACGTACAGATTTCACTCCTGAAATTTTACAAGAGGCAAAGGCCAAAAGCGTAATGACTAAAATGGATAACTTCATCTTCTATCGCAACCAATAATTGGTCAGTTTTTTATTGGTAAAATCGGCATCCAATTCCAATATGAATCGGGGAGTGGTAATTTCG
>DDBE01000136.1:13517-14305 GCA_002332715.1 Flavobacteriales bacterium UBA2040 | reverse complement strand
GATATTCAGAAAAAAGAAGGTGTTTGGTTTGGTGAGGCGCTTCGTCTTGCGCTTTTAAGTGTGACGGGTGCCTATGCAATTGTCGCTATTTCTAAAGAAAAACCGGATACAATTGTTGCAGCTAGAAAATCCTCTCCATTAGTAGTTGGTATTGGAAAAGAAGGCGATTACTATTTAGCATCTGATGCAACACCAATTATTGAATACACCAACCAAGTTGTGTATTTGGATGATGAAGAAATCGCAGTGATTGATTTGAGAGATGGGATGAAGCTTTTCAGCATGCACGATGAAGAGAAAACGCCTTATGTTCAGCATTTAGAATTGCAATTGGAGGCTCTTGAAAAAGGAGGTTACGAGCATTTCATGTTGAAAGAAATTCACGAACAGCCCCGATCAATAAACGATTGTTTCAGAGGGAGGTTGAATGCAAAAGAAGGATGGGTTTCACTTGGTGGAATCAAAGATTACGAGCAAAAATTGAAGAATGCAAAACGTATTGTGATGGTTGCCTGTGGTACGTCTTGGCACGCATGTCTGGTAGGCGAGTATTTGTTCGAAGATTTAGCGAGAATAAACGTTGAAGTAGAATATGCATCTGAATTCCGCTATAGAAATCCAGTAATTAACGAAGGTGATATCGTAATTGCTGTCTCACAATCTGGTGAAACGGCTGATACGCTTGCCGCTCTTGAGTTGGCCAAATCAAAAGGAGCAATAATACTTGGAATTTGTAATGTGGTCGGATCTTCGATTTCTCGAATTACAGATGCAGGGTCATATACGCA